>NZ_JBRBUA010000019.1:0-11207 GCF_052826345.1 Brevirhabdus sp.
GACCTCTCTGGGGCGGTCGGTCGCGAAGGCGACGGGGCGCGAGTTCATCCGCATCTCGCTTGGCGGCGTGCGTGACGAATCCGAGATCCGGGGCCACCGGCGGACCTATATCGGGTCGATGCCCGGCAAGATCATCCAGGCGCTGAAGAAGGCCAAGACCACCAACCCGCTGATCCTGCTCGACGAGATCGACAAGATGGGCCAGGACTTCCGCGGCGACCCGGCGAGCGCGATGCTCGAGGTGCTCGACCCGGAACAGAACGGCAGCTTTGTCGATCACTACCTCGAGGTGGAATACGACCTCAGCAACGTGATGTTCCTGACCACGGCTAACTCCTACAACATGCCGGGGCCGCTTCTGGACCGGATGGAGATCATCAGCCTGGCCGGCTACACCGAGGACGAAAAGCGCGAGATTGCGAAACAGCATCTGGTCGCCAAACAGGTCAAGAACCACGGTCTGAAGAAGTCCGAGTTCGAGCTGACCGACGAGGCGTTGCAGGAGATGATCCGCGTCTACACCCGCGAGGCGGGCGTGCGGAACCTGGAGCGCGAGATCGCGAAGCTTGCCCGCAAGGCGGTGACGAAGATCGTGCGCAAGGACGCCGAAAAGGTCCGGATCGAACCCGCCGACCTGGAGGAATTCCTGGGCGTGAAGCGTTACCGCTATGGCTTGGCCGAGCAGGACGATCAGATCGGCGTGGTGACGGGTCTGGCCTGGACCCAGGTGGGGGGCGATCTGCTGTCGATCGAAGCGTTGCGCCTGCCGGGCAAGGGCCGGATGAAGACGACCGGCAAGCTGGGCGACGTGATGAAGGAATCGATCGACGCGGCGTCCAGCTTCGTGCGCTCGATCGCGCCTGCCATCGGGGTGGAGCCGCCGCGTTTCGACAAGATGGACATCCACGTCCACGTTCCCGAGGGGGCCACGCCCAAGGACGGGCCGTCGGCCGGTGTGGCGATGGTGACCTCGATCGTGTCGGTGCTGACGCAGATCCCCGTTCGCAGGGACATCGCCATGACCGGCGAGGTCACGCTGCGCGGCAATGTGCTGGCCATCGGCGGGTTGAAGGAAAAGCTGCTCGCCGCGCTGCGCGGGGGCATCACGACCGTGCTGATCCCGCAGGAAAACGAAAAGGACCTGGCGGAGATCCCCGACAACGTGAAGGAGGGGCTCAAGATCATCCCGGTGTCCAACGTGCGCGAGGTGCTGAAGCTTGCACTGGTGCGTGAGCCGCAACCCATCGAATGGGACGAGGCCGCCGAGGAAGCCGCCGCGCGCCAAAGCGCGCTTTCGGCCAAATCGCCCGACGCCACGTCGGTCGCCCACTGATATCAGGCCGCCGCGCATCAGATTGCGCGGCGGCCCCCTGAAACCTCCAGACAGGCGCGGCCCCCCGGCCGCGCCTGTTTTTCTGCGATCACAGCCGTCAACACATCGCTGGCGCGGGGCAGGGCGATCCACTATGCTCCGGCACTGAACAGTCCATCAAACGGGGCAGAGCAGTCATGAAAAAATCGTCAAGATCAAAGGCCGGGCCGTCACGGATCGGCGCGGGCGCGGCGTCGACCGTGCGCAGCATGTCCGATGCGTCCCAGGGGGCGTCCCAAGGCGCGTCGGCGGGGCCCGAGGAGCAGGTCGGCCAGACAGATGGTTCCGCTGCATCCGATACCTCAAAAGATCCCGTCAGTGTTCTGAAACGAAAGGATTTCGTGGACTTGGTTGTTGCCAAGTCGGGGATGAAGAAGCGCGACGTGCGCACCGCCCTCGACGCCACGTTGAGCGTGATGGGCGACGCGCTGCGCGACGGCAAGACGCTGTCGCTGTCGGCGCAGGCCAAGATCAAGCCGGTAAAGCAGAACCCCTTCGGTCAGGGCACCGTGGTCACCACGAAATTTCGCATGAAGGACGAAGTGCCGACAGAGGGCGGACCGGGTCTTGCAGAGGACAAACAGTCCGGCTAAAAGACCGCCCAAGGGTGATTAGCTCAGTGGTAGAGCGCTTCGTTCACATCGAAGATGTCAGGAGTTCAAATCTCTTATCACCCACCATTTTTCCTTGTTTTCCAGCACGTTGACGGCCTGACGGCGATCACCTGACCGAGGCGCCGGGTCCGGGTGGAATCACTGCGGCCCGAAGCGCGCGGCCAGGCGTCTTCGCGAAGGTATCTGCGAGGTTCGCCGCGTGATCGGGCGCCGGATGATCGGACGCCGCGTGATCAGGGTGCGATCAGCGTGACGCCCGGAATGCGCACGATGCGGTGCATGTCTTCTTCGTAGAGCTGGGTGAGTGCGGCGACGTAGTCTTCGGTCCAGCCGGGCATGTCGAGCTCTTCCTCCAACTGGTCGTCCATGCCGAATTTCTCGAGGAAAGCGGCGACGACGCGGCGGCGCTGGATTGGGTTCGCGGGCGGGTGTTCGGCCAGGTATTTTTCCAGTCGCTTGCTGCCATCCTTGGTCATCAGCGATTGCACCAGGTTGTTCACGCCGTTCAGCTGCAACCCTTCGTCATGCCCCGCCACGGCGCGCAGGACCTCCGGCCAGATCAGCGGCGTATCCTCGTTGCACCAGACGGTGATGCGCGCGTCGGGATTGGCCTCGCTGATCTGCGCCACCACATCCGACCAGCGCAGCGCCATCGGGTCGAACAGCGCCAGGTATTCCGTTTCGGGCATGCCTTTCATGCGGCGGTGATTGGCCGGCACGAAGGTCGCCGGATCGCGGATCGCCAGATAGAATTCGATGTCGTACCCGGGAAAGATATTCGCCAGCCGCCGCGATTTCTCGCCCGCGTTGGGATAGAGCGCGCCATCGGTCAGCACCCTTTGCGGCACGCAGATGAAATTCTCGTTCGACAGGATCAGCCGCCTGGCGTCATCGACGTCCATCACCGAATCGAGCACCACCTCCGTCACATCGGGGGTCGCCTCTGCCCCGCCGAGCGCCTTCAGCGTCTCTCGGATGATGGGGCGGTAGCGGCTGGGGCCGGGGACGATAATGCCCTGTTCGGACAGCGGCCCTATGTTGCGCAAAAGACATTTCAACAACTGGTCGTCGTCGGTGTCATGTGCTCCGAGGTGGAAGGCGATCTTCATGGACGTCCAATGTTCTGCGGCTTGCGCGGCTCCAAGATCTATATTCGGGAAATCTGGACAGTTAAACCGCCATTCGTTAAAGCGGCGCCATGACCGAGCAAAACACTCAAGTAACCGGCGCGCCGATCGCGTGGCGCGCCTTGCGGATGCGCCCCGACCGCTGGTCGGTCGGCGCCTTGCTGATCGCGGCCCTGGTGGTGATGCCGCTGGTTTCCGTTCTGTGGATCGCGCTCAACCCCAGCGAAAACATCTGGCCGCATCTGATGGCGACGGTGCTGCCGCGCTACATGTTCAACACGCTGGTGCTGATGGTCTCGGTCGGGGTGCTTTGCGCGGCGGTGGGCACGGGGGCGGCCTGGCTGATTTCCATGTACCGCTTTCCCGGATCGCGCTGGCTGGAATGGGCGCTGCTGCTGCCGCTGGCCATTCCCGCCTATGTGGGCGCCTATGCGCTGGTCGATTTCCTGGAATATGCGGGCCCGGTCCAGACGTTCATGCGCGAGGTCTTTGGCTGGGCATCGTCACGCGATTACTGGTTTCCCGAGGTCCGCTCGCGCGGGGCGGCGATCATCGTGCTGACGGCGGCGCTGTTTCCTTATGTCTATCTTCTGGCGCGCGCGGCCTTCCGCGAACAATCGGCCTGCAGCTATGAGGTCGCGCGGGCGCTGGGGGCAGGGGCGTTTTCGAGATTTCTGCGCGTGGGGCTGCCGCTGTCGCGCCCCGCGATCGCGGCGGGCATGGCCATCGTCATGATGGAAACGGTCAATGATTTCGGCACGGTCGATTACTTCGCGGTGCAAACCCTGACGACGGGGATCTTCTCGGTCTGGCTCGACAGCTACAACGCAGGCGGCGCCGCGCAGATCGCGGGGGTGATCCTGCTGCTGATCCTGCTGCTGGTGACGCTGGAAAAGATCAGCCGCCGCAACAGCCGCTTTTACCGGATGTCGCGCCAGCAGCGGCCGCTGGAAAAGCTGCGCCTGCGCGGGCTGCGCGGCTGGATCGCGACGGCGCTGTGTGCCTTTCCCTTCGCGCTGGGGTTCGTGTTGCCCTTCGGGGTGATCCTGGGCCACGCGCTGGAAAATGCCGAACGCTGGGCGGATCCGGGGCTGGTCACGGCGATGCTGAACACGTTGAGCGTCGGCGGCGCGGCCTCCGTCGTGACGGTGGCGGGGGCGCTCTTCATGGTCTACGGCGTGCGGCTGGCGGGGCGGGGTCTGCCGCGGCTGATCCTGCCGGTGACGACGATCGGCTATGCCGCGCCGGGGGCGGTTCTGGGGGTGGGGCTGCTGATCCCGCTGGCCGCGATCGACCATTCGGTGGCCGACCTGGCCGAAGCGCTGACCGGGCAGAAGATCGGCTTGCTGATGTCCGGTTCGGCATTCGCGATCGTTCTGGCCTATTGCGTGCGGTTCTTTGCGATCGCCGTGGGCGCGGCCGACGCCGCGATGGGGCGCGTGGCGCCTTCGCTGCCGATGGCGGCCAGATCGCTGGGGCGTACGCCGGGCAGCACGCTGCGCGCGATCTACCTGCCGCTGATCAGGGGCTCGGTCGGTACCGCGCTGCTTCTGGTGTTCGTCGACAGCGTGAAGGAGCTGCCCGCCACGCTGTTGCTGCGGCCCTTCAACTTCAACACGCTCGCCACGCGGGTCTACGACCAGGCGTCGCTGGAAAACATCGGCGACGCCTCGCCCGCCGCGGTCCTGGTGATCCTCGTCGGGCTGGCGGCGGTGGCGCTGCTGGCTCGTGCGAACCGCTAGGCCGGGAAATGCGCGCCGCACGCGCGCAACATCTTGGCAAGCCGCGCGCGCAATGCTAGATCGCCGCGCAATGCCCCTATAGCTCAGCTGGTAGAGCAACTGATTTGTAATCAGTAGGTCCGCGGTTCGAGTCCGTGTGGGGGCACCATAATTCCAGCGCCGGAATGCGCCGTCCCTATGCCTGTCACCTCGCGGTTGGCTGTGAACTTCGGCGCTTGACGCAAAGTCGTGCAGCGGGCACGAAATGCGGATGACACTGGATCTGGATTTCGTCCGGGCGCAATTCCCGGCCTTCGCCGAGCCGTCTCTCAAGGATCAGGCGTTTTTTGAAAATGCGGGCGGGTCTTATACCTGTCGGCAGGTGGTCGACCGGCTGCTGCGGTTCTACACCCAGCGCAAGGTTCAGCCCTACGGCCCGTTCGAGGCCTCGCGCCTTGGCGGCGCGGAAATGGACGAGGCGCGGCGCAGGCTGGCGGCGCTTTTGGGGGTGGCCGAGGCGGAGCTGAGCTTCGGGCCGTCGAGCACGCAGAACACCTATGTGCTGGCGCAGGCCTTTCGGCGCGCACTTGACCCCGGTGCCGCGATCATCGTGACCAATCAGGATCATGAGGCGAATTCAGGCCCCTGGCGCCGGTTGGCGGATGACGGCTTCGAGATCCGCGAATGGGGTATTGACCCTGACACCGGACACCTCGACCCCGAGGCACTGCGCGGCCTGCTCGACGATCGCGTCGGATTGGTGTGTTTTCCGCATTGCTCCAACGTGGTGGGCGAGATCAACGATGTCGCGGGCATCTGCCGGATGGTTCATGCGGCGGGAGCGGTGGCCTGCGTGGACGGGGTCAGCTATGCGCCGCACGGGCTGCCGGATGTGGGGCAGCTGGGCGCCGATATCTACCTGTTTTCCGCCTATAAGACATTCGGCCCGCATCAGGGCGTCATGGTGCTGCGCGAGGCGCTGGCGCGCGCGTTGCCCAATCAGGGGCATCATTTCAACGGCGATGTGCTCTACAAGCGGTTCACCCCGGCCGGGCCCGATCACGCCCAGATTGCCGCCTGCGCGGGGATCGCCGATTATTTCGACGCGCTGCACGATCATCACGGGCTGGCGGGCACGCAACCGGCTGCGCGGGGGGCGGCGGTACATGATCTGATCCGTGCGCATGAGGTTTCGCTTTTGCAGCCGCTGCTCGACTGGGCCGACGCACGCAATTCGGTGCGCTTGCTGGGCCCGCGCGATGCGGTGCGGCGCGCACCCACGGTCGCGCTGGATCTGGGGCGGCAGGCGGCACCCGTGGCCGAGGCGCTCGCCGCGCAGGGGATCATGGCGGGCGGCGGCGATTTCTACGCGCAGCGCCCCCTGGCCGCGATGGGCGTGGATCCGGCGCAGGGCGTGCTGCGCCTGAGCTTCGTGCATTACACCGCGGCCGCGGAGATCGACCGGCTGCTTGAGGTGCTCGACCGGAATTTGTGATCCGCCTACGCTGTTGCCACGAATGACCTGAAACAATGGTGGGCGAGGCATGGCGAACAACACCCCGGTACTCATGTGGTTCAGGCGCGATCTGAGGGTGCGCGACAACCCCGCGCTGGTTGCGGCCTGCGCGTCGGGTGCGCCGGTGATTGCGGTCTTCATTCTCGATGAGGTCCTCGAGGCACAGGGCGCCGCGCCGCGCTGGCGGCTGGGGCAGGGCGTCGCGGCACTGGCGCGGCGGCTGGAGGATGCGGGCAGTCGGCTGATCCTGCGCCGGGGGCGCGCCGGCGAGGTGCTGCGCGATCTTATGACGGAAACCGGGGCGCGTCAGGTGCATTGGTCGCGCGCCTATGATCCGCCCTCCGTCGCGCGCGACAGGCAGCTCAAGTCGACGCTGCGCGCCATGGGGCTGGGGGCCGATAGCCACGCGGGCCATCTGCTGTTCGAGCCCTGGTCCGTCAAGACCGGCAAGGCAGAGCACTACAAGGTCTTCACCCCCTTCTGGAAGGCGGTGCGGGATCGCGACGTCGCATCGCCGCTGCCCGGGCCCGAGGTCATTCCCGCCCCCCGCGACTGGCCGAAATCCGACAGCCTCGCGCATTGGAGGCTGGGCGATGGGATGGGCCGCGGCGCGCAAGTGGTCGCACGCTATCAGCATGTCGGTGAACAGGCCGCGCAGGAGCGGCTGGAGGCGTTCCTGGAGGCGGGCATCGACGAATATGTCGAGCGGCGGAATTTTCCCGCGCGCGACGGCACCAGCGGATTGAGCGAAAACCTGACCACCGGAGAGATTTCGATCCGCCAGTGCTGGCACGCGGCCATTCGTGCGGCCGAAGGGGGCAGCCCCGGCGCGCTGAGCTTTCGAAAGGAGCTGGTCTGGCGCGAATTCGCCTATCACCTGCTGTTTCACACGCCGCATATCGCCACCCGCAACTGGCGCGAGGCATGGGACGGCTTTGCCTGGAACCAAAACGCCGAACACGCGGATGTGGTGGCCTGGAAGCAGGGGCGCACCGGCATTCCCATCGTCGATGCGGCGATGCGGGAGATGTATGTGACCGGCACCATGCACAACCGCGTGCGGATGATCGCGGCGTCCTATCTCACCAAGCATTTGTTGACGCATTGGCGCATCGGGCAGGACTGGTTCGCGGAGTGTCTGACCGATTGGGACCCGGCGTCGAATGCGCTTGGATGGCAGTGGGTTGCGGGTTCCGGCCCGGATGCGGCGCCTTATTTCAGGATCTTCAATCCCCTCACGCAGGCCGCGAAATTCGACCCGGAGCGGCGCTACGTCGACCGCTGGATTGCCGAAGGCCGCCCGTCGCCCCACCGCGACGCCCTCGCTTATTTCGAGGCCGTCCCGCGCGCCTGGGGGGTGTCGGCAGAGGATGCCTACCCCGAGCCGGTGGTGGGTGTGGAGGCGGGGCGCAGACGCGCGTTGGCCGCCTATGAGAGCCGGGAATTCTGAACATGAAAGATGCCGCCGCGCACGCGCCGGACGCGGCGCCGATGAAGGACGAGACCATGCAAATTCTGACCAGCACCAAGGGCGAGGCGGGGCTGCCGCGTTATTTCGCCGCCGTTTTCGATGTCGCCAACCGGATGCGGAACGGCCAGCTCGACATGCGTCTGCCGGACGGGCGGCTGTTTCGCGCCAGCGGACGCACCCCCAGCCCGAAGGCGGAGCTGATCGTGCATGATCCCGACATATTCGCGCGCCTGATCCGCGAAGGCGATCTCGGATTTTGCGAAGCCTATGTCGAGGGCGGCTGGTCATCGCCCGACCTGCAGGCGTTTCTCGATCTGGTGCACGCCGGAAACGATGAGATCTTTGACGGCTTTCCCGGCATGGGCGTGCTGCGCGCCTTTGAAAAGCTGCGCTTCCGGCTGCTGTCGAACAACCGCAGGCAGGCGCGGCGCAACATCGCGCAACACTATGATCTGGGAAATGAATTCTACGGCCTCTGGCTTGACCCGTCGATGACCTATTCTTCGGCTTACTTCAAGAGCGGCACTGAAAGCCTTGAAAACGCACAGGAACAGAAATACGCAAGCATGGTCGATCTGATGGGGGTCGAACCGGGCGACCACATTCTGGAAATCGGCTGCGGCTGGGGCGGGTTCGCCGAATACGCCGCGCTCAAGCGCGGGTTGCGGGTGACGGGGCTGACGATCAGCCGGGCGCAATACGACTATTGCGTCGCCCGCATGGCGCGGCTTGGCCTGTCGGACCGGGTCGAGATCAGGATGCAGGACTATCGCGATGAGGTCGGCAGCTACGACGGCATCGCCTCGATCGAGATGTTCGAAGCGGTCGGAGAGCAATATTGGCCTACGTATTTCAATGTGTTGCGAGAGCGTCTTAAGCCCGGGCGCCATGCGACGCTTCAGATCATCACCGTGCAGGAAAGGCGCTTTGAGATTTATCGAAAAGGCGTTGATTTCATTCAGAAATACATATTTCCGGGCGGCATGTTGCCCAGCCCCGGCGCGCTGAGGCGCGAAGTGGCGCGCGCGGGGCTGGATCTGAAGGGATCGGTCGAGTTCGGCGAAAGCTACAGCCGCACCTTGCGGCGCTGGCACGCTGTCTTCAACGCGCGCTGGGATCAGATCGAGGCGCTCGGCTTCGATGAGCGGTTTCGCAGAATGTGGAATTTCTATCTGACCTCTTGTGCCGCAACGTTTCACAGCGGAAACTGCGACGTGACACAGATCACGGTAACGCGCCCCAGCTGACGAATGCCCACTGCACCCAAGATCATAGCGGCCCTGCTGATGGCCGTGGCGGGATGGTACGCCATGAATTACCTGGCCGATGCCTTGCCCGACGGCACGGCGCCGCGTTTTTTGCCGCTTGCGGGCGCGGGGATCGCGGCGCTGATCGGCTGGCGCGTGATCGGTGCGCGCCCGCCGCGCGGGGGGCTGACGGTGATCAACACCGGCGTGATCGCCGGTGTGCTTTCGCTGTTCTGGACCGGGTTCGGGCTGGCCTGCTACGAGATGATCCTGCGCAGCATCAACCGCCGCTACCGCGGACTGGAAGACGCCATGGAGGGGCTTTTCGCGCTCATGTTCGACACCTATTCGACGATGTTGCGGGCCGATGTGCTGCTGGCCATTCTTCTGGGGGGGATCGTCGCGGCCGGGATTTCCGGGGCGGCCTCGCGCCGTTGGACCTAGGGCTTTGACGCCGCTGTTCCTGTTCGGCTCGCTGCGGCATCTGCCGCTGCTCGGCGTGGTTCTGGACCGGCCCGCCGACGACATCGAGCGGCGAGACGCGACGCTCTACGGCTATTCGGTCTACTGGGCGCTGGGGCAGGGGTTTCCGCTGCCCATGGCCGAGGCCGGTGGCTCGACGTCGGGCTGGCTGCTGACCGACCTGTCGGCCGACGATGTCGCACGCCTCGATTTCTACGAAGCGGGGTTCGGCTATCGCCTGTTCCCGGTGCAGGTGGAAAGCGGGGGCGCGCAATGCGACGCGCTGGTCTATCTTCCTCCTGCCGGGCTCGCCGAGAAGGGCGGACGCTGGACGCTGGAGGAATGGGTCGCGCGCTGGGGCGATCTGTCGGTTGCGGCGGCGGGTGAGTTCATGGCGCATTTCGGCACTGTCCCGCCCGAAGATCTGGCGCCGCGGTTCGCGCAGATGCGCGCGCGGGCGCAATCGCGGTTGAGCGCGGCCGTCTCGCGGCCCAGCCCCGTCGGTCGCGGCGGTGGCCGGGCGGATGTGGAGGTCGCGCAGCGCCGCCTGCTGCACGACGGCTTTTTCCAGACCGCGGAGTATGAGCTGCGCCATCGCCGCTTCGACGGCGCGGAAAGCGGCCTGCTGTCGCGCGAGGTCTTCGTGGCCGTCGATGCGGTGACCGTTCTGCCCTACGATCCCGTCCGCGACCGTGTGCTGCTGGTCGAGCAGTTCCGCATCAGCGCCTACGCGCGCGGCGATGCCCACCCCTGGACGATCGAGGCGATCGCGGGGCGCCGCGACCCGGGCGAGAGCGCGGCCCGCACCGCGCAGCGGGAGGCGAAGGAGGAAGCCGGAATCGAGCTGCGCGGACTGGAGCGGATCGCGAGCTACTATCCCTCGACCGGCGCGCTGACCGAACATGTCGAAAGCTTCGTAGGTTTCGCCGATCTGTCGGACGCGCAGGACAGATGGGGCGGCGTGACGGGCGAGGGCGAGGATATCCGCGCCTTTGTCCTCGACTGGGCGGATGTCGCGGATCTGATGGCGTCGGATCAGATCGACAACGCGCCGCTGCTGTTGTCGCTGCAATGGCTGCTGCTCAACAAAGCGCGACTGCGCGCCGAGCGGTGAGCGCATCGCTTGAGATCGCGGGGCAGCTTGGGTATCACCAAACGCGCAAGGGCGCGCACATGGGCCCCACATATGCCCCACACGGGGCGCGCATGACATGGGGCGCGCATGGGCAACGTCCGGCGCGGCAGAAGTTCAGGAGAGTTCACCGATGCAAATCTATCGAGATCTTGGCGATGCGATCGGGCACACGCCGCTGATCCGGCTGAACCGCGCCAGCGATGAAACCGGCTGCGAAATCCTGGGCAAGGCGGAATTCCTCAACCCCGGCCAGTCGGTCAAGGATCGCGCGGCGCTTTACATCATTCGCGACGCGGTCGCGCGCGGCGCGCTCAAGCCGGGCGGCACCATCGTCGAGGGCACGGCCGGCAACACCGGCATCGGCCTGACGGTCGTCGCCAACGCGCTCGGCTACCGCACGGTGATCGTGATCCCCGAGACGCAGAGCCAGGAGAAGAAGGACACGCTGCGCCTGTTCGGGGCCGAGCTGATCGAGGTGCCGGCGGTGCCCTACCGCAATCCCAACAACTACGTGAAGCTGTCGGGCCGGCTCGCCGAGCAGC
>NZ_JBRBUA010000020.1:0-101596 GCF_052826345.1 Brevirhabdus sp.
CCGTCCAGTTCAACGATATCATGATGCTCGGCGGCGATGAGACGACGCTGGGTGCGCCGACGATCGCCGGCGCGGCTGTCCAGGCCGAAGTGCTGGGTCAGATCAAGGGCGAGAAGGTGCTGCACTTCGTCAAGCGTCGGCGCAAGCATTCGTCCAAGCGCACCAAGGGTCACCGTCAGCAGCTGACCGTCCTGCGCGTCACCGACATCCTGGCATCGGGCGCCGATGGCTCGGGCGTCAAGGCCGCTGTCGGAACCGGCGGCCTGCCGCGCGCGAAACCGGCGGATGCCGAAGCGCCCGCAGCCAAGGCCAAACCCGCCAAGGCAAAGGCCGCGCCCAAGGCAAAGGCAGAGCCCAAGGCCGATGCCGCTCAGGATGACCTCAAGCAATTGTCGGGCGTCGGTCCGGCGCTGGAGAAGAAGCTGCATGCCGCCGGTGTGACCAGCTACGCCCAGATCGCCGACTGGACCGCAGCCGACCTGGACGCGCTCGACGCCTCGATCTCCGCCAAGGCGGAGAAAGAAGGCTGGGTTGCCCAGGCCAAAGACCTCGCGAAGTAAGGAGTAACGACATATGGCACACAAGAAAGCAGGCGGTTCATCCCGCAACGGTCGCGACTCTGACGGTCGCCGTCTCGGCATCAAGAAATTCGGTGGCGAAGCCGTCATTCCCGGCAACATCATCGCGCGCCAGCGTGGCAACAAGTGGTGGCCGGGCCAGAACGTCGGCCAGGGCAAGGATCACACCCTGTTCGCGCTGCAGGAAGGCCACGTGACCTTTCACAAGGGCATGAAGGGGCGCACCTTCATTTCGGTTTTGCCTCAGGCGGAGGCCGCTGAATAAGCCGAACCAGAATGGTTGAAACGACTGGGGATCGGCTGAAGGGCCGGTCCCCTTTGATTTTCTCACAGTCATTTTTTTGTTGCGACGCGCCTGTATGCGCGACCATGCCCTCCCAAACCCGTCATCGGGCGGTGCGGCCTGGATTTTGCGGAGGAGACCAGCGATGGATACGATCGTGCAACAGCCCACGATTACGGCCGAACGGTTCACGATCCGACCGATCCGGCCGTCGGATGAAGGTCTGGTCGAGATGTACGTGAGCGACGCCCGCGTGGCCGAGCGCACGCGCTCCATTCCGCACCCGCTGCCTCCCGGTGCGGCGCGCGCGCATATCGACCGCGCATTGCAGAGCGACCGGACCCGCGACGTATGGGTGCTGGACGGCAGCGTCGCGGATAATTCCGAGGTGCTCGGGGTCATCGAACTGGCGCGGATCGACCGTGAACAATCCGAGATCAGCTATTGGGTCGCCCCGGCGCTGTGGAACGCGGGGCTCGCCTCTGAGGCGGTGGCGGCGCTGCTCGCGGCCAATCCGCAAAACTGCCGTGTGATTTTCGCGGAGGTCTTTCAGGACAACCCGGGATCGGCGCGCGTGTTGACCAATTGCGGTTTCGCCTACCTTGGCGATGCCGAATCCTTCAGCGTGGCGCGCAACGCCACGGTTGCCACCTGGACCTATTCCAGGAAACTGTATTAAGCGGGCGACAGGGCCAGGAACGGTCCCGGCCTTTGCGACAGGAGACGCCTTATGAAATTCCTCGACCTCGCAAAGGTTTACATCCGCTCGGGTGGCGGCGGCAGCGGCTGCACCAGCTTCCGGCGTGAAAAATACATCGAATACGGCGGCCCGGATGGCGGCGATGGCGGGCGCGGCGGCAACGTCGTGGCCGAAGCGGTCGAGGGGCTGAACACGCTCATCGATTTTCGCTATCAGCAGCATTTCTTTGCCAAGAACGGCGTTCCCGGCATGGGCAAGCAGCGCACCGGCGCGGACGGGGACGATATCGTGCTGCGCGTGCCCGTCGGCACCGAGATCCTCGACGAGGACGAAGAGACGGTGATCGCCGACATGACCGAGGTGGGCCAGCGGGTGATCCTGGCGCGCGGCGGCAACGGCGGTTTCGGCAACTTGCATTTCAAGACCTCCACCAACCAGGCGCCCCGCCGTGCGAATGCGGGCCAGCCCGGGGTGGAACGCACGCTCTGGCTGCGGCTGAAACTGATTGCCGATGTCGGCCTGCTCGGCCTGCCCAACGCGGGCAAGTCGACCTTCCTTGCGGCCTCATCCAATGCGCGGCCCAAGATCGCGGATTATCCGTTCACCACGCTGCACCCAAACCTGGGGGTCGTGGGCATCGACAATGCCGAATTCGTGGTCGCCGACATCCCCGGGCTTATCGCCGGTGCGCATGAGGGCCGCGGCATCGGCGACCGCTTTCTGGGCCATGTCGAGCGGTGCTCGGTGCTGTTGCATCTGGTCGATGGCACGGCCGAGGATGTGGCGGCGGATTACACCACCATCATCACCGAACTCGAAGCCTATGGCGGCGATCTGGCCCGTAAGCCGCGCATCACCGCGCTCAACAAGATCGACGCGCTGGACGATGACGAACGCGCCGAACGCCGCGCGGCGCTTGAGACCGCGAGCGGCGGCCCGGTGCTGCTGATGTCGGGCGTCAGCAAGGAAGGCTTGAGCGAGGTGCTGCGCGCCTGCCGCGCCGAAATCAGACAGGACCGGCTGCGGCAGCGCCGTGCGGAAGAGCCGGAGCCGGACGCATGGCGTCCCTGAGCCAGGCGCGCAGGCTGGTCGTCAAGATCGGCTCGGCGCTGCTGGTGGACCGGGTCGGCGGCGGGCTGCGGCAGGACTGGCTTTCGGGTCTGGCGTTGGATGTGGCGATGCTGAAGGCGGCAGGCACGGATGTGGTCCTTGTCTCCTCCGGCTCCATCGCGCTGGGGCGGGGTGTTCTGGGGCTCGGCTACGGGGCACTGGCGCTGGAACAATCGCAGGCCGCCGCCGCGGTGGGCCAGATCCGGCTGGCCCGCGCCTATGAGGAAGTGTTGCAGCCGCATGGCATCATCACCGCGCAGGTGCTTGTCACGCTGGAAGATTCCGCCGATCGCCGCCGCTATCTGAATTCGCGCGCCACGCTGGCGCAGCTGCTGAGCCTGGGCGTGGTGCCCATCGTCAACGAAAACGACACCATCGCCACCGATGAAATCCGCTTTGGCGACAACGACAGGCTGGCCGCGCAGGTGGCGGTGACGGTGGGCGCCGATCAGCTGGTGCTGCTGTCGGATGTCGACGGGCTTTATACCGCCAATCCGCAGATCGATCCGGGCGCGCGCCGCCTGGATCAGGTGGCCGCCATCACCCCCGAGATCGAGGCGATGGCCGGCGACGCGGGCTCGGGCCTGTCGAAGGGCGGGATGAAGACCAAGGTGATGGCAGCCAAGACCGCCACCGGCGCGGGCTGCGCGATGGCGATCACCGAAGGATCGCGCGATCGGCCGCTCTCGGCGCTGGCCGCGGGCGCCCCCGCGACCTGGTTTCTGGCCGAAAACGATCCCAAGGCCGCCCGCAAACGCTGGATCACAGCGATGAAGCCGCAGGGCGCGGTCACCGTCGACGGCGGCGCGGAACGCGCGCTCGGCCGGGGCAAATCCCTGCTCCCCGCGGGCATCGTCCGCGTCGAGGGGCGTTTCGGCCGCGGCGATCCCGTCGCGATCCAGAACGTTTCGGGCAGGCGGCTGGGCATCGGGCTGACGCGCTACACCTATGACGAGGCCGTGTTGTTGCAGGGCCGACGCTCTGGTGACATTGAATCCATTCTGGGCTATCCGGGACGCGCCGCGTTCATACACAGGGATGATATGGTGTTATGAAGGACCTTGAGGATATCGGCGCCCTGATGCGCGACATGGGCGCCCGCGCCAAGGCGGCCGCCGCCAGGCTGGCCACCGCAAGCGCCGAACGCAAGCATGCCGCGCTGATCGGGGCGGCAGAATACCTTTGGAACCGGCGCGCCGAGATCCTGGAGGCCAATGCGCGTGATCTCGACTATGGCCGCGAAAAGGGGCTCAGCGAGGCGATGATGGACCGGCTGCGCCTCGACGAGGACCGCATCCGCGCGATGATGGACAGCCTGCGCACCATCGCCGAGCAACCCGACCCGGTCGGCCAGACCATTGCCGAATGGGACCGTCCCACGGGGCTGAACATCCGCCGTGTCCGCACCCCGCTGGGGGTGATCGGCGTGATCTACGAATCCCGCCCCAACGTGACGGCGGATGCGGGCGCGCTTTGCGTCAAGGCGGGCAATGCCGTCATCCTGCGCGGGGGGTCGGAGAGCTTTCACTCCTCCGGCGTCATCCATGCCTGTCTGGTTGCCGGTCTGGATTCCGCAGGCCTGCCCGCCGATGCGATTCAGCGCGTGCCGACGCGGGACCGCGCCGCCGTCGCGCAGATGCTGGGCCTGGTGGATTTTATCGACGTGATCGTGCCGCGCGGCGGCAAGGGTCTGGTCGGCCTGGTGCAGAAGGAAGCCCGGGTTCCGGTCTTTGCCCATCTCGAAGGGATCTGCCACATCTACGTCGATCGCCACGCCGACCCGGAGAAGGCCCGCGCGGTGGTGCTGAACGCCAAGACCCGCCGCCCGGGCATTTGCGGTGCCGTCGAATGCGTCCTGATCGACGAGGCGATTGCATCGGATCTGGGACAGACGATCATGTCGGACTTGATGCGCGCCGGCGTCGAGGTGCGCGCGGGTGCCGGGTTGAACGGCAGCGTCGCCGCCACGGAGGATGATTTCGGGCGCGAGTTCCTCGACATGATCGTGGCCGCGCGCGTCGTGCCCGACGTCGACGGCGCGATCGCGCATATCCGCCGCTACGGCTCAAGCCACACCGAATGCATCCTTACCGAGGATGACGCCACCGCCGACAGGTTCCTGACGCAGCTCGATAGCGCCATCCTGATGCGCAACGCGTCCACCCAATTCGCCGACGGCGGGGAGTTCGGCATGGGCGCGGAAATCGGCATCGCCACCGGCAAGCTGCACGCCCGCGGCCCGGTGGGGGCCGAACAGCTGACGAGCTTCAAATATGTGGTGACCGGCGACGGCACCCTGCGCGACGGATGATTGCCTGCACCGCGCCCGCGGCGTCAAAGTTCGAGCGTGACGCTGCCGTCGCCATGGCGCAGGTGCAGCCCCACGGGCCAGCGCGCCTGATGTTCGGCCAAAAGCAGGAAATGGATTTGTGCGGGGTTCGGGGCGGCCGCCATCCTGCCGGTCCCCAGCATATCCCACAGCGCAGCGTCGATGCGCAGCCGGTCGGAATGGCCGCTGATACGCCAGGCGCGGCGCCCGTCGCCCGATCCGGCCAGCCCGTCGCCCGATCCGGCCAGCGCCGCCACGCGGCATTCACCGCCGAAGGGCAGGGCGGTCTGCACGCATTGCAGCGCCAGAAATATCGCCCGCACCCGCGCGCGGTCCACCGTGGCGTCGCCCCCCCCCTCGGGCGCCGCCCAGTCCAGCAGGACGCGGCTGTCGGCGAATGCGGCATGGGCGATCGCGATCGCCTCGCGGATCTGCATCTGCTCCGCCGCGTCGTGATGACCGAAAGCCACGCGCAGAAAACGCACCTTGGCATCCGCGCTGCGAAAGCTGTCCTGCATCAGCGCGAGCTCCGGCCCGACGCTGCGCGTTTCCATCATCAACAGTTCCAGCCCGTTGCCGATGGCGCCCAGCGGATTGACGATATCATGGCAGATGCGCGCGCTGACCAGCCCCGCGTAATCCAATGCGTCAGCCATGACACCACCGCGCGGGTCCACCGATGAGCGACGATCTGAACGCCATGCTGGAGCCGGGGATGCTGGTGCGCCACCCCAATCGCGCCGAATGGGGCACCGGCCAGGTCCAGTCGAACATCAACGGAAAGATCACGGTTAATTTTGAACAGGAGGGAAAGGTTGTCATCAATGGCTCCCGAATTCAGCTTGTGCCGGTCTTCGACAAATAATGCTATGCGCAAGCGGCTGAAATTTCGGTTAACAGTAAAAACAACCCCCGGTGGTGTCAAATCAGACCGCGGAAGCCCGCCGCATGATTGAGCCGGAGCCTCATCTGCAACTGCGTATCGCGCGCTCCGCCGAGGACATCCGCGCCGCGCAGCATCTTCGCTATCGCGTCTTCGTCGAGGAGCTGGGCGGCGACGGCGCCGAGGTCGACCATGACGCCCGCCTGGAAAGAGATCGCTTCGACCGACATGTAGACAATCTGATCCTCGTCGACACCCGCCGCGACGCGGCACGGCTGGACCATGTGATCGGCGTCTACCGGCTGCTGCCGGGCACGCGCACCCATGCGACGGGCGGTTTCTATTCTGAGAGCGAATACGATCTTGGCGTATTGAAAAAGGGTCGGCGCAGATTGCTGGAGCTGGGGCGATCCTGCGTGGACCAGGCCTATCGCGACGGGCATGCGATGTTCTACCTCTGGAACGGGTTGGCCCGCTATATCGCTGATAAAGGGTCGGAAATCCTGTTCGGCGTCGCCAGTTTCCATGGCACCGACATTCAGGCCCTGAAACAGCCGCTGTCGTGGCTGCACCATCGTCACCTGGCCGAGCAGCCCCTGCGCGCGCGCGCGATCGGTCCTGCGGCGCGACCGATGGACCTGATGGAATACGAGGCCATCGACCGGGTTGCGGCAATACGCCAAACGCCCGCGTTGATAAAGGCTTACCTGCGCCTGGGCGGCCAGGTGGGCGAAGGGGCCTTTGTCGATCATGCCTTCAACACGACGGATGTTTTTCTGGTGATGGATACCGCCCGCATGTCGGCCAAGCGCAGTGAAACCTATCTTGCCGGGGCGGCGCTGTGAGCGCGACATGGCAGTCGCGAGAGCAGCCGCCCGCAGCCAGGATCAGCTTTTCAGGGTGGTTGAGGGCCTTCCTGAAAGGTATTGTAATCGCACTGGTTATCTTCACAGGCTTGATCGTTCTGATGACTTTGCGCCTGATCGAACGGCCGGTGTTCGGGGCGGAGCGTCCGTTCACGCCCCATATCACGCAAACCGTATGTCGGCTTGTTCTTCGGATCTTCGGGATTGCCTGTCGCGTCGAGGGCAAGTTTTCATCGGGTGCTGACGCCATGGTCGCCAACCATTCCTCTTGGCTCGATATTTTCGTGCTTAACGCCGCGACGCGGCTCTATTTTGTCTCAAAGTCGGAGGTGGCGCGCTGGCCTTTCATCGGTTGGCTGGCGCGGGCGACAGGGACAGTTTTCATCAATCGCTCCGTCGCGGAGGCAGCGCAGCAAAGGCGACTGTTCGCGCAACGGCTTGCGGATCGGCACAAGCTGCTTTTCTTCCCCGAGGGAACAAGTACGGACGGATTGCGTGTTTTGCCTTTTAAATCAAGTCTCTTTGCGGCTTTCTTTGACAAAGACCTCAAGATGCGGGCCCGTATCCAACCCATTTCCGTCATTTATCACGCGCCGCGATCGAGCGACGCGCGGTTTTATGGCTGGTGGGGGGACATGGACTTCGGCCCGCATTTCCTGAAGATACTCGCCGCGCCGCGCCAGGGATCGGTCACGTTGATATGCCATCCCGCAGTCGCCGCGCGCGATTTCGCCGACCGCAAGGCGCTCGCGGCCTATTGCGAAGCTCAGGTGCGCGGGGCGATGCCTTCGGACCGGGGCGCGGAGGCCTAATCCATCGCGGCAATCAGCCGCGCCAGTTCCGCCGCGGGGTCGGGGCATTTCCAGATCTCCTGACCGAAGGCGAAGAAATCCGTGTAGGCCGCTATTTCCGAGATCTTTTCCACGCTCAGCGCACCTTCGGCAACGACCGGGATCTCGATGACTTCGGACCACCAGGCGAAAAGATCCGTTTCGGCCTGGGTGCCCGTTCCCAGCGCCGTCCGACCCACCGGCCCGAAGGAGACGTAATCGGCGCCCGCCTCTCCGGCGCTCAGCCCGTCGTGGCGTGAATTGCCGCAGAACGCCCCGATGATCGCGTCTTCGCCCAGGTCTTCGCGCAGGCTGCGGATCGAGGCCGCTTTCTGCGACAGATGTACACCGTCAAGGCCCAGCCGCTCGACCAGGCGCACATGCGTGTCGATCACGATCGCCACGTCCCGCTCATGGCAGACAGCACGCAGACCGTCGGCGGTGCGGGCGATGCGATCCTCGTCCGAACTGGACAGCTCGAGCCTGACGCAAGCGATTTCCGCGGCATCAAGGACGCGCGCCAAACTGTCGGGAAAGGTGGACAATTCCACTTCGGGCGGTGTGATCAGATAAAGCTGCGGACGCTCTGTTTCGGCCATGATCCATCCTCCTTGGCGGGGTTGGCTGCTCTATAGAGAGGAAAATCCGCCTTGGCTACGGGATTGCGGCGGCTTGCGCCTTTCACGGCTGCGGCGTATCCCTCGGCCGAATTCATGGGAAAGGCGCAGATGGCCGGGACGGATCATTCGGAAAAGGCGGTGGAATGGGACGGGCCGCAGCCCGCGCTGGTTCTGGTGCAGCCGCAGATGGGCGAGAACATCGGCGCGGCGGCCGGGGCGATGCGGAACTTCGGGCTGGACCGCATGCGTCTGGTCGCCCCGCGCGACGGATGGCCCAACCCGAAGGCCGCGGCCCTGTCGAGCGGGGCGGGCCGCGTGCTGGACGGGGTGAGCGTGCACGACACCACCGCCGAGGCGCTCGCCGATTGTTCCTACGTCTTCGCCACCACCGCGCGGCCGCGCGACATGATCAAGCCGGTGATGACCCCGGAACGTGCGATGGCCCACGCCCGCGCGCTGCTGGCGGCGGGCCAGCAGGTCGGTTTTCTGTTCGGACCGGAACGCGCGGGCCTCGAAAACGCCGACATCGCACGGGCCAACGCCATCGTTTCGGTGCCCGTCAATCCGGCGTTCGCCTCGCTCAACCTCGCGCAATGCGTGCTGCTGCTTGCCTATGAGTGGCGCCGTCAGCACGACACCGTCCCGCCCGAGGTGGAGGAGCTGTGCCGCACCCGGCGCGCCAGCGCCATCGAGGTCGACAAGTTGCAGGACCACCTGGAGGAAAAACTGGAGGCCGCGCATTTCTTCTGGCCCGCCCACAAGGCCCCGGCGATGAAGCTGAACCTGCGCAACCTGCTGTCGCGCCTGCCGCTGACCTCGGCCGATGTGCGCATCTCTCACGGCATCCTGCGGGCGCTGGACCGGCGCCGCGCGCGCCGTGACACCGAGTAGGGCAAGGTGTCACGCTTGATGGCGTCTTGCGCGCCCCATACTCTCGCCTGAACCGGAGGGTCCGATGGCACAAAAACGCAGCATCTTCGAAGAAGTCGGCACAGACAGCACGGCGCGGGCCGCCCCGACACCGGGGCTGATCGAACGCTCCCGCCCCGGCGCGCGCCGGGGAATCAGGATCTGGCTTTACCTGCTGTTCGCGATGGTCGTCGTCATGATCGCGGTCGGCGGGCTGACACGGCTGACCGACAGCGGCCTGTCGATCACCGAATGGAAACCCGTTACGGGCGCCTTGCCGCCGATGAACGAGGCCGCCTGGCAATCCGAATTCACGAAATACCAGGCTATCCCAGAATATCAGTTGCAAAACAAAGGGATGAGCCTGTCGGAATTCAAATCCATCTACTGGTGGGAATGGGGGCACCGGCAGCTGGGGCGCGCCATCGGGCTGGTCTGGGCGCTGGGGTTCCTCTTCTTCTGGGCGACGCGGCGCATTCCCGTCGGCTGGACCGGGCGGCTGCTGGTGCCGGGGGTGCTGGGCGGGCTTCAGGGGGCGCTAGGCTGGTGGATGGTGTCATCGGGTTTGAGCGGCGCGATGCTCGACGTGGCGTCCTATCGGCTGGCGCTGCATCTGGGGCTGGCCTTCGTGATTCTGGGCGTGCTCGCGTGGTACGCGATGCGTCTGACCCGCCCGGAGGCGGAGCTGATGCAGGTCCGCCGCGAAGGCGACCGGCGCGCCTATGGCATGTCGACGGGGCTTTTGCATCTGGCGTTCCTGCAAATCCTGCTGGGCGCGCTGGTGGCGGGGATCGACGCGGGGCGCAACTATACCGACTGGCCGATGATGGCGGGCAGCCTGCTGCCGCCTTATCCGTTCCAGCTCGACCCGCTTTGGCGCAATTTCTTCGAAAACGACGCGCTGGTGCAGTTCATGCACCGGATTGCGGGGTATCTGCTGTTCATTTTCGGCATGTTCGTCTGGGTCCGCGGCCGCAAGAGCGCCAATCGCCGGACCCGGCGTGCCTTTGACGCAATCGCGCTGATGCTGGTGGCGCAGCTGACGCTGGGGATCGTCACGGTGATGTACAGCGCGCCCTGGCAGCTGGGCATCCTGCACCAGCTGGGCGCGGTGGTCCTGTGGGTTTTGATCCTGCGGGCGCGCTTTCTGTCGCGCTATCCGATCCGCCAATCCGTGAGGGGTTGAACCATGTCCGCATTCGCCGAGTTGATGGAATTCCAGCGCGAAACCGAGGCGCTGGCCCAAGTGGCCGGGCGGCTGGGGTGGGATCAGGAAACCGTCATGCCCCGCGGCGCGGCCGCCCAGCGTGCCGAGGAGATGGGGGCGATGGAATCCGTGCTTCATGCCCGGCGCGTGGACCCGCGCGTGCGGGACTGGCTGGCCGCGATCGATGAGGCGGCGCTTGATGACGCGGGGCGTGCGCAGCTGCGTCTGATCCGGCGCAGCCATCGGCGCAGCACGCTGGTGCCCGCGCGGCTGGCGGCCGAGCTGGCCCGCGTGACAAGCGCGGCACAGGGCAAATGGGCCGAGGCCCGCGCGGCCGACGATTTTGCCGCTTTCGCGCCCGTGTTGGCCGAAGTCGTGCGCCTGCGCCAGGAAGAGGCATCGGCCCTGGCGCAGGGGCGCACGCTTTACGACGCGCTGCTGGACGATTACGAACCGGGCGCCGATGCCGCGCGGATCGGTGCGATGTTCGACGCGCTGCGCCCCGGTCTGGTCGATCTGCGCGCCCGCATCCTGGGGCGTCCTGCGCCCGATCCGGTCTGCGGCAGCTTTGGCGAGGCCGAACAGATGGCGCTGAGCGCTGAACTCGCGCAAAGCTTCGGCTATGATTTCACGCGCGGGCGCATCGACAAGGCGGTGCATCCGTTTTCCTCGGGGTCGGGCAGCGACGTGCGCATCACCACCCGCACCAGCACGGGCGATCCGTTCAACAGCATCTATTCCACGATCCACGAGGTCGGGCACGCCTGCTATGAACAGGCCATAGATGCCGCCTATCTGCTGACGCCGCTGGGGCAGGGCGCGTCGATGGGCGTGCACGAAAGCCAAAGCCGCATCTACGAAAACCAGCTCGGGCGCAGCCGCGCCTTTACCGGATACCTCTATGGCCGCATGCGCGAGATGTTCGGCGATTTCGGCGTGCCCGACGCCGAGGCCTTCTATCGCACGGTGAACCGGGTGCATTCGGGCTTCATCCGCACCGAGGCCGACGAGGTGCATTACAACCTGCACGTCATGCTGCGCTTCGATCTGGAACGGGCGCTGATTTCGGGCGATCTGGCTGTCGGCGATCTGGAAGCCGCCTGGAACGACCGTTTCGCCGCGGATTTCGGGATGAGTGTCGATCGCGCGTCCAATGGATGCCTTCAGGATGTGCACTGGTCGGTGGGGCTGTTCGGCTATTTCCCCACCTACACCCTGGGCAATGTCTATGCGGGCTGCCTGTTCGAGACGCTGCAAGACGCGGTGCCGGGGCTGGACGACGATCTGGCGCGCGGCGATACCAGTGCCGCGACGGCGTGGCTGGGCGCCCATGTGCAGCGCCACGGCGGCCTGATGCAGCCGCGCGATCTGATCACCAAGGCCACCGGCGCACTGCCGACAGAAGCGCCCTTGCTGCGCTATCTGGAACGCAAGTTCGGCGATCTCTACGACCTCTGACGTCTGGCCTGCGGCGCGCGCGGCGCCGGTCAGCGGCTTGAGCCAAGGCCACGCCCCACGAAAGGCACATGAATGAGCACGCTGAAGATGACGCGCGACGAGTTGATGCACTTCCTTGTCCGGGAATTTCCCCAGGTGGCGGATGATTTCGCGATCGAGGCGCTTTCGGAAGACGGCATCCAGCTTCGCCTGCTCGTGCAGGATCGCCACCTGCGTCCCGGCGGCACCGTGTCCGGCCCGTCGATGTTCGCGCTGGCCGATGTGGCGATTTACCTGTCGCTGCTGTCGCGGATCGGGCCGGTGGCCCTGGCGGCGACCACCAGCCTGTCGATGGATTTCATGCGCCGCCCGGGCCCCGTCGACGTGATCGCCCACGCGCGGCTGCTCAAGATCGGGCGCAGGCTGGCGGTGGGCGACGCGATGATGTTCTCCCGAGGGCTGGAGCCGCCCGTCGCCCGCGCCAGCATGACCTATGCGATTCCGCCGCGCTGAGCGTCAGGGCATCAGCCGCCTGACGTAACCGGGCAGGGCGAAGCTCGCCAGATGCACTTCGGGCGTGTAGTATTCCGTCGCGATGTCGGCGGCGGCGAACCGTTCGGTCAACTGCGGCAGCGTGATCTTGCGCGCCGCCCCGTCGGTGCCCCATCCCAGCGCCATCGGCCCGCCCGCATAGGTCGGGATCGTCGCCAGATAGCAGCCCCAATCGGCAAACAGCGCCTTGAAGGCGCGCATGGTATTGGTCAGCTCCGCACCCTGAAGGAACGGCACGCCGTTCTGGGTGACGAGGATTCCGGCAGGGGTCAGACAGCGTTTGGCATGGCCGTAAAAGCTGTCGGTGAACAGCACCTCGCCCGGACCGACAGGATCGGTGGAATCGATGATGATCACGTCGAACCGGTCTTCGGTCCGGCGCACATAGGCGGCGCCATCGGCGATCACCAGCCGCAGGCGCGGGTCGTCAAAGGCGCCCTGGCTGAGGTTGGGCAGATACTGCTTGGAAAATTCCACCACACCGGGGTCGATCTCGACCATCGTGACATGCTCGACCGAGGCATGTTTCAGCACTTCGCGCGCCATGCCGCCATCGCCGCCGCCGATGATCAGCACGCGCCGCGCGCTGCCATGCGCCAGGATCGGCACGTGGCTCAGCATCTCGTGGTAGATGAAATTGTCGCCCTCGGTGGTCTGCACCACCCCGTCCAGCGTCAGCACCCGGCCGAAGGTCGGGTTCTCGATCACCCGCAGCCGCTGGTGGTCGGTTTCGCTGTCGTAAAGCACCGCATCCTCGCGCAGCGCCTGCGCATGGTCGTCGTGCAGTCGCTCGACACTCCAGCCGCTCAGATCCTGTCTGTCGTCCTTGCTCATCTTCGCGCACCCTCTTTCGTCCAGTCGCC
The DNA here is from genome assembly GCF_052826345.1 of Brevirhabdus sp. NCBI lineage: Bacteria > Pseudomonadati > Pseudomonadota > Alphaproteobacteria > Rhodobacterales > Paracoccaceae > Brevirhabdus > Brevirhabdus sp. The sequence goes on from NZ_JBRBUA010000020.1 coordinate 13,168, forward strand.
TCGAAGCCCCGGAGGGCCATCGGCCGGTAATGCCAAAGCGCCGCCCCCGTGGCCAGAGCCCCGGCGGATGAATGTGAAAATTTCAGCGTGCCCCGCACCCGTACCCGTACCGGCGCCCGCGCCCGCGCCCGTGCTCCGTGTCCGTGCCCCGTGTCCGTGCACGCCGCGACATACGAAAAAGGCGCGCCGAAAAGGGCGCGCCCGTTCAAATCGGCTGTCTCGGCGCTCAGGCGGCGGCTTCGTCGGTGACCAGACCGTCCCCGCGCAGCAGCTCCTTGACGCGCACGTCCGAGGTGCCGAACGCCTTGCTCAGCACCCCCACCGCTTTCCAGGGTTCCGCATCGCCGCACATGAACACGTCGAAGGCACCATAGCCGATTTCGGGCCAGGTGTGGACCGAGATGTGGCTTTCGGCCAGCACGGCGACGCCTGACACGCCCTGCGGGCTGAACTTATGCGTATGGATGTGCAGCAGCGTCGCGCCGCATTCGTCCACGCAATCGCGGAACGCCTGCTGAATGCGCGCCTCGTCATCCAGACCGTGGCCATCCACGACCTCGATGATCAGATGCGTGCCCGCGAAAACGCGGCCGTCACGGCGAATGAAGTGGTCTTCGCGATCCGCGTCGAACACGTTGCGGGTGGTGGTATCTTCCGCTTGGGCGCCTGTCTCCAGACCGATCCCCAGTTGGAAGAGGTTGGCGCCGTCCATCATGGCACTCCCCTTCGTTCCAGTAGATTGAATCCGTGGGTCCTTAGCGCCCCCCCAGCGAAGTGCTGAAGTTGGGATCGGCCCGCTCGTAGTAGGGGGCCACCTAAGGCCCATGGCGGATTCGTTCAACCGGTTTTTCGAAATCCCGCAAGAAAATCCGACATTCCGCTGCGCCAGCTTTACAGCCCGGCGCAGCAAGGCAGACCGCGAGCCGAAGGCGGGAGGGGATGCGCGGGCAGGTCTGGCGTGTGTTCAGCGCAAACCTTCCAGGCGTCAGTCGCGCCAGAAGGGCTTCATCACCTCATCGCGCACGTACTGCGCATCCAGCCCCATGTCGCGGATGGCCTCTGGCGACAGGCGCCGCAGCGCACAGCGCATCCGGTGGCGCGCATCCCATTTCACCAGCACCGCGAGCGCCGGGTTCGAAGCGCGCGCGCGCAGGAATTCGGGCGCGAATCCTCCGTCGGGGCTGAACAGCGGGACCTGGCGGGCGAAGAGGGCTGGCATGGGATTGATCCTTGTATTGTATCGGTACATTGAGTTAAGATTGCGACAATTAAACGATACAATGAGCGGATCATGCCTGACGAGCAGAATATTGTAATCGACACAATTAATCGTGCGGACCTGACCTCGGGGCAGGGGCCGAAGTACCGGCTGCTGTCGGAAAGCATCGGAATGCAGATCAGGACGGGCGCCTTGCCGCCCGGCACGCGGCTGCCGCCCGTGCGCAATCTGGCCTGGGCGGCGGGGGTCACGCCGGGGACCGTGTCGCGGGCCTATCAGCTTTTGACAGATGCGGGGCTGCTCAGCGCACATGTCGGGCGCGGTACCTTCGTGGCCGACGCGCGGCAGCGGTCCGAGGTGACGGTCGCGGCGGACATGGACCCGGTGATCCGGCCGCTGCCCGACCGCTCCGTTCCCGGAATCCTCGATCTGCGTTCGCCGGTGCTGCCCGACGTAGGGCAGGTGCAGGCGATCCGCGATGCGCTGCGCACGGTGGCCGACCAGCCGGGCGAGCATTTCCTGGACTATCCCAGCCGCGTGACCGATGTGGATGCGCGCGCCGCGCTGGCGCGCGAGCTCAGCGCCTTCAACATCGGGCCGGTCGATCTGGATCACGTCGTGCTGTCGCACGGCGGCCAACATGCGCTGACCATGATCTTTCAGGCGGTGCTGGCAGGCCCGCGCCCCGTGATCCTGACCGAAGAGCTGTCCTATGCCGGGTTCCGCCACGCCGCGCGGCTGATGCGCGCCGAGGTGATCGGCATCGAATCCGACGCCGAGGGCCCTCTGCCCCCGGCCGTCGCGGCGGCCTGCCAGAAACACGACGTCCGCATCTTCGTGACCTCGGCGGAGGCGCTGAACCCGACCACGCAACAGACCACCGAGCGCCGCCGTCACGAAATCGCCGAGCTGGCGCGCCGATATGATTTCCAGATCCTGCAGGACGAATGCTACACGCTCGCGGTGTCGAAGCTGCCGGCCTACCGCACGATCGCGCCGGACCGGGCGTGGTATGTGTCGTCCTTTTCCAAGTCGCTCTCGCCCGCGCTGCGGCTGGGATATTTCGTGGCCCCCGAGGGCAAGGCGGAAATCGGCCAGCTGGTCGCGCGGCACGGGTTCTTCGGCCTGTCGGGACCGATCACCGACGTGACGACCCGTCTGGGCGACCTGAAGCAACTGACGGAATTCCGCGCCCGCATCCACGATGAAATCAGCTGGCGCTGCGCCGCGCTCGCGCAGGCGCTTGACGGCTTCGACCTCAGCTGGCGCGAGGGCGTGGCCTTCGCCTTTCTGAACCTGCCGGCGGGCTGGCGCGCCTCCAACTTCCTGCGCGCGGCAGAGGCGCGTGGCGTTCTGCTACGCCCGGCGGATGAATATGTGCTGCTGGGCGGGCGGGCGCCCAACGCGGTGCGCCTGGCGATCAACGGGCAGGTCAGCCGCGAAAACTTCACCGCTGGCGCGCAGACCCTGCGCGCGCTCTTGAACGCGCCGCCGCATGAGATCGACGTCTGAGACAGGGGCACGGGCAGCAAATTTTTGGGGTATCATGACACCTATTTTTTAACCATCTGTATTTGCTTGATTAATCATGGGGAAGGGCTCTTGACTGTGCGCCGCAAACGCTTAGAACAGCGCAATCTTCAGTTTCCGGGGCGCAGCCATGGGCCCCCAGACAACAGCAATAGGGTTATCCCGATGAAAACCTACACCGCGACCCCCGCGGAGATCGACAAGAAATGGATCCTGATCGACGCCGAAGGTGTCGTTCTGGGCCGTCTCGCCTCGGTCATCGCGATGCGCTTGCGTGGCAAGCACAAGGCCACTTTCACGCCGTCGATGGACATGGGCGACAATGTCATCGTCATCAACGCCGACAAGGTGCAGATGACCGGCGCCAAGCGTGAAAACAAGACCTACTACTGGCACACCGGCCACCCCGGCGGCATCAAGTCGCGCACCGCGCGCGACATCCTCGAGGGCCAGTTCCCCGAGCGCGTGCTGACCAAGGCCGTCCAGCGTATGCTGCCCGGCGGCAAGCTGAGCCGCCAGCAGATGACCAACCTGCGCATCTATGCCGGCAGCGAGCATCCGCATGAGGCGCAGTCGCCCGAGGTGCTGGATGTCGCTTCCATGAACTCCAAGAACACGCGGAGCTGATAATGGCCGAAGAAATCAAATCCCTCGACGGGCTTCAGGCCGCTGTCGACACCGACACCCTGACCGCCTCCGCCAATGCCGAACCCCAGCGCGACGACCTGGGCCGGTCCTATGCCACCGGCAAGCGCAAGGATGCGGTCGCCCGCGTCTGGATCAAGCCCGGCTCCGGCAAGGTCGTGGTGAACGGCAAGGAAATGGCGCAGTATTTTGCCCGTCCCGTGCTGCAGATGATCCTGCGCCAGCCGTTTCAGGTGGCCGGCGTCGAGAACCAGTTCGACGTGAACGCCACCGTCAAGGGCGGCGGCCTGTCCGGCCAGGCCGGTGCGGTCAAGCACGGCATTTCCAAGGCGTTGCAGCTTTATGAACCCAGCCTGCGCGGCGCGTTGAAGGCCGCCGGTTTCCTGACCCGCGACAGCCGCGTCGTGGAACGCAAGAAATACGGCCGCGCCAAGGCCCGCAAAAGCTTCCAGTTCTCCAAGCGCTGATCGCTTTTCCTACGCCACATCAATGCAAAACGGCCGGTGCTTGCACCGGCCGTTTCCGTATCCGGGGCGAGGCTCAGGCGCAGGCGGTGCTTTCGGCCTTTTCCATCGCTTCCAGCGTGGCTTCCAGCGACAGCATGATCGAGGCGTGGCGGTTCTTGTAGTCGCGCGCGGGCATCAGGACCTCCAGCCCGTCGAAGGGCGCGGCCGGCGCGGGGCAGTCGGATTTCAGCATCGCCTTCAGCTCATCGCGGGCGCGCTCCACCTCGGCGCGGCTGCGCCCGAGGATATGCGCCCCGACGACAGAGGCCGCCGCCTGACCCAAGGCGCAGGCTTTGACATCCTGACCGAATTCCGCAATCCGCCCGTCGCGCACCACCAGATCGACGGTGACGGTCGAGCCGCACAGCGGCGACCGGCGCCGGGCAGTGGCCTGAGGCTCCGGCAGGCGATCGGTCAGCGGAATATCGGCGGCCAGCGCCAGGATACGCTCCGAGTAGAGCTTGATCAGATCGGTTTCCGCGGTCATGGACTTTCTCTTTCGGTTGCGACCCTCTAGATAGACCGCATCACCGGCTTTGCAAAGGACCCCTTCATGCCCTTCGACCCTGCCTCGCTGCGCTTTGACGATCGGGGCCTTATCCCTGCGATCGCCCAGGACCACGACAACGGCGAGGTGCTGATGATGGCATGGATGAATGCGCAGTCTCTTGCTAAAACACTTGAAACAGGACGGGTAACCTATTGGTCGCGCTCGCGTAACGCGCTTTGGGCCAAGGGCGAGACCAGCGGCAATGTCCAGGATCTGGTCGAGCTGCGCATTGATTGCGACCGCGATTGCCTGCTGCTGCGGGTGCGTCAGACCGGCCCTGCGTGCCACACCAACCGGCGCAGCTGTTTCTATACCGCCTTGCGCGACGGCGACGAGACCGAGATCATGCAGCCAGAGCCCGGATCTTCGACCTAAAGCCCGATCATCGCCCGGATGTCTTCGGGCGTCGCGCCCTCGGCCCGGTATCTGGACAGCGCCCGCGCGTCGTCGCGTTTGGCCAGGCGCCTGCCATGCGCGTCGCGGATTAATGCGTGATGGTGGTAGCGCGGCGTCACGTAGCCCAGCAGCTTTTGCACGATCACGCTGATCCAGGTGGCCTGAAACAGATCCTCGCCGCGCGAGACCAGGCTGATGCCCTGCGCCGCGTCATCCACCGCCACCGACAGATGGTAAGAGGTTCCCATGCCGCGCCGCGCCAGCACGACGTCGCCGATTTCGGCGATTGCCGCCGCAGCGCACAGGCGCTGGTGGCCGGTTTCGCCCATCGGGCCGCGGCCTTCTTCGATGAACGACAGCGTCCCGATCTGCTGCACAGCGCGGCGCATGTCGAGCCGAAGCGCCGCGTCGGCGGGCAAGGCCGTCCGCGCCCCGGCCCGGGTTTCCGGCGAAGGGCGGCAGGTGCCGGGGTAGACCGGACCGTCCGGGCCGTAATGCACCGGGTCGCCTTCCTGCGGGGCCGACAGCGCGCCCTCGATGTCGCGCCTTGTGCAGCTGCAGGGATAGATCAAGCCGCGCTCCCAAAGGCTTTGCAGCGCGGCGCGATAGGCGGGCAGGCGGGTCGACTGGAACATCTCCGGCGCGGCCCAGCTGAGCCCCAGCCAGCGCAGATCGTCGCGGATCGCCTCCACCCAGTGCGGTTTGGATCTTTCGCGGTCGATATCCTCGATGCGCAGCAGGAACCGGCCGCCGCCGCCCGCCAGATCATGCGCCACGATGGCCGCATAGGCGTGGCCCAGATGCAGCGGCCCCGTGGGCGACGGGGCAAAGCGCGTGACATTCATTGGCCGGGAACGGGCACCGCCTGGTCCTCGGCACCGCCCGCCATCGCCAGACCGTCGAAATGGCGCAGCCAGTCCAGCCAGGATGCCTTGGCCCGCTCGGTGTAGGCAGTGTAGCGGTCGCGCCGGTTGCGGCGGCCGCCCTTGGCGTCGATGGGCGGGAACAGCCCGAAGTTCACGTTCATCGGCTGAAAGCTCCGCGCCTCCGCGCCGCCGGTGATATGGTGGATCAAGGCGCCCATCGCGGTCTCGCCCGGGGGCGGCCCGGCCTTGTGCCCCAGAACCTCGGCCGCTGCAAGCCGCCCGGCCAGCAGCCCCATCGACGCGGATTCGACATAGCCCTCGACCCCCGTGATCTGCCCGGCAAGGCGGATGTTGGGCCGGGCCTTCAGCCGCATCTGGTCGTCGAGCAACCGCGGAGAGTTCATGAAGGTATTGCGGTGGATGCCGCCCAGACGCGCGAAACTGGCGCCTTCCAGGCCGGGTATCATGCGCAGCACCTCGGTCTGGGCGCCATATTTCATCTTGGTCTGAAAGCCGACGATGTTGAACAGCGTGCCGAGCGCATTGTCGCGGCGCAGCTGGACGACCGCATAGGGTTTGTCCTGCGGGGCGTGCGGATTGGTCAGACCCACGGGCTTCATCGGGCCGAAGCGCAGCGTGTCGCGCCCGCGCTCCGCCATGACTTCGATGGGCAGGCAGCCGTCGAAGTAGCCTGCGGTCTCCCCGGGCTTGAACTCGGTCTTGTCGGCTGCCAGCAGCGCATCGATGAAGGCCTCATAGGTGGGCCTGTCCATCGGGCAGTTCAGATAGGCGGTGCGCTCTTCCTCGGTTTCGCCCTTGTCATAGCGCGACTGGAACCAGGCCTTTTCCATGTCGATACTGTCGGCATAGACGATGGGCGCGATGGCATCGAAAAACGCCAGCGCGTCCTGCCCCGTGACCCGCTGGATCGCCTGCGCGAGCGTGGCGGAGGTCAATGGGCCGGTGGCAACGATCCACTGTCCCTCGGTCGGCAGTTCGGTGATCTCCTCATGGCTGACGGAAATCAGCGGATGCTGTGAAATGCTTTGCGTGACCGCTTCGGCGAAAGGATCGCGGTCGACGGCCAGTGCGCCGCCCGCAGGCAGGGCATGGCGGTCGGCGGTGGCCATGATCAGCCCGCCCGCCTGGCGCATTTCCCAATGCAGCAAGCCCACGGCGTTCGAGGTATCGTCGTCGGAGCGGAAGGAATTGGAGCAGACCATTTCGGCCAGGTTGCCGGTTCGATGCGCAAAGGTTTCGACCTTGGGCCGCATCTCGTGCAGCACCACCGGCACGCCCATCTGCGCGGCCTGCCAAGCAGCTTCCGATCCGGCCATGCCGCCGCCGACGATATGTATCTTGTCACTCATGCCCGCCATCTATGCCACGGCGTCGCCTGATGAAAGTGAAAGAAAGCGCCTTTGGCGAAAGAAAAAGGCCGACCGGGGTGTCGCCGGTCGGCCATGCAGGGGGAATTGCCGTGGGTGCTTACAGCAGATTTCCCCAACCTCTCTGATAGATGGCCCAGCGACCACCGCCGAAGGCAATCAGCGGCAGGCCAAGCGCCGCGATCAAACCGAGTTCCGCGAAGAGAATGTCGAAATGGGCCGATGCGTCGGAAATTTGGGTGGCATAGCCGATCGACAACACAATCCCCAGCAGCGCCACCACCCGCGAGCGCACCCCGAACAGAAGCCAGATGCTGATCGTCAGCAGCAGCCCGAAAAGGGCGGATTGCGCGAAATGGGGGACATGCGGCAAAAATCCGATTCTGCCGTGCGCCGTGGCAGTCATCGACGGCAGCAAGAGCCCATCAATGGCTTGCATCGCGAAGATCGCCGCCAGAAAGAATCTGCAAGCGAAGAGCGTGGTAGATAGAAGTTGCAACATCTTGACTGCCTCCGGCGACCTTTTTTGTTGAGGCAATTGTTATGCAATCTAAACATTTAAGCCATAAGCAATGTTGCAAAACCGTAATGTGCGGAATTTAAAACATGTCAATTTGATGGCATGGCCTGCCGCAATGCACTGGTCCCGCAATGCACTGGTTAAAGTTCCACTTCCGGATCTTCGGCAATCTTGAACTGGGCCGCCTGAAAGGATTCCAGTATCCATTTGGCAACAGCCTGCACGGACTGATCGGCGCGGCGCGACTGGTGGTAGCCCAGCCAGCACTCCGCGTCGTGGGGTTCGCCTTCGAACGGGACCTCCTCGAATTCATCGCCGTTTGCGGTGGCGACTTCAGGCAGGATGCCGGGCAGGCCGGTGGCGCGCATGATCGCGATCTCATGCTCGAACGAATCGACGCGGAAGGTGGGCTCGACCTTGAACACCTGAAATCCGAGCCGCGATTGCGGCACCTGGTCGAACCGCGGCGTCAGCGAAACCCAGCCCTTGTCCTTGTTGGGGCTGTTGCGCAGGACATAGGGGCGGAACATCATGTTGGCGACGCGGCGCGCGACGATCCGGCCACGCTCGGGCCGTCCGAACTTTATGTAGAGATCGGCGTCACCCAGCCCCTGGCTTTGCACCTTGTCGTCCAGCTCAAGACGAATCTTGGGGTTCTGCTTGAGGAAGGTGCCGGTTTGCACGGCGAGAACCGCCGCGTTGATGAAAGGCGGGGCGGCCACGCGGATATCGATGAAATGATCGGTCTGCCCGTTGGAGAAATTGTTCGTCTCCCGGGCCAGACGGGCCTCGAACTCATCGATCGCGGAAATCAGGCTGACGGCGGCATTGGTCGCTTCCCAGCCGTTGCCGGTCTTGATGAACAGGGGGCTGCCCAGGCGTTCGCTCAGCCGTTCGATACGGCGCGACACGGTGGCCACATTGGTCCCCAGCGCGGTCCCCGCGGCGCTCATCGTCTTGTTGCGGTGCAGCGCCAGGACAAAACGAAGGTCATCCCATTGATCCATGCGGTCAGCCTTTGCGTAGAGGTCGGAATTCCCGAGACATTCCGTCAAAAATTGAAAGTGATTTAAGGGACGCGGGCGGCAAGCCAATGCCGCCCCAACGTCGCGTCATCTGGTCATTCCTCGCCCGACGCATCGCCCGACGCGTCGCCTTCGGGCGCATCGCCGTCGATCGAGGCGTCCAGCTCGGCGACCTCGTCGCCCTGATCGGCGATCCAGGCGACGGAGACGACCTCTTCGGCTTTGGCGGTATCGAAGACCTTCACCCCGCCCGCGCTGCGCGACCGGAAGGAGATCCCCTCGACCGGGCAGCGGATCGACTGGCCGGTGCTGGTTGCCAGCATGATCTGATCGTCCATCTCCACCGGGAAACAGGCGACCAGGGCGCCGCCGCGCATCGCGCGGTCCATCGCCGCGACGCCCTGGCCGCCGCGTCCGCGCACCGGATAGTCGTGGCTGGAGCTCAGCTTGCCCGCGCCCTTGCTGGTGATGGTCAGGATCAGATCCTCGGCCGCCGACATTTCCGCGTATTTTTCCTGGGTGAAGGTTGCGGAGGCTTCGCCTTCGTCCTCATCCTCGGCTTCGGCGTCGTCGGAAAGCCCGGCCACCGCGCGCCGCATCTTGAGATAGGCGACACGGTCCTCGGAACTGGCCTCGAAATGGCGGATCACGGCCATCGACACGACACGGTCGTCGCCCGACAGGCGGATGCCGCGCACCCCGGTGGATTTGCGGCCCTTGAACACCCGCACATCTGTGGTGCGGAACCGGATCGCGCGGCCCTTGGCGGTGACCAGCATGACGTCGTCATCCTGCGATGCGATACGTGCGTTCACCAGTTCCACCCCATCGGGCAGATCCATCGCGATCTTGCCGTTGCGCATGACATTGGTGAAATCCGACAGCGCGTTGCGCCGCACGTCGCCCGCCGTGGTGGCGAAGACGATCTGGAGATCGCCCCAATCGGCCTCGTCCCGGTCGACCGGCATGATCGCGGCGACCGACACGCCCTGGGGGATCGGCAGGATGTTCACGATCGCCTTGCCGCGCGCGGAACGGCCGCCCTGCGGCAGCCGCCAGGTCTTGAGCTTGTAGACCATGCCCGCGGTGGTGAAGACCAGAAGCGGCGTATGCGTATTGGCCACGAACAGCGTGGTGACGACGTCGTCTTCCTTGGTGGCCATGCTGGACAGCCCCTTGCCGCCGCGGCGCTGCGCGCGGAAATCGACAAGCGGCGTGCGCTTGATATAGCCGCCCGAGGTGATCGTGACGACCATGTCCTCCCGCTCGATCAGATCTTCGTCTTCCATGTCGCCGGACCAATCGACGATGTCGGTGCGGCGCGGCACGGCGAAATTGGCCTTCACCTCGTTCAGCTCATCCGAGATGATGCCCATGATCCGTTCGCGGCTGGCCAGGATCTCGAGGTATTCGCGGATCCGTCCGGCCAGTTCGCGCAGCTCGTCGGTGACCTCCTTGACGCCGAGCGCGGTCAGCCGTTGCAGGCGCAGCTCCAGGATGGCACGGGCCTGGGTCTCGGAAAGGTTGTAGGTGCCGTCCTCGTTCATGCGATGCGTGGGATCGTCGATCAGCTGGATGTATTCGGCAATGTCGCGGGCAGGCCAGCGGCGCTCCATCAATTTCCGCCGCGCCTCCGGCGCATCGGCGGAGGAGCGGATCGTCGCGACGATCTCATCGACATTCGACACCGCGACGGCCAGACCGCAAAGCACATGGCTGCGCTCGCGCGCCTTGTTCAGCTCGAACGCGGTGCGCCGCGCCACGACCTCTTCGCGGAAGGAGATGAAGCTGGTCAGGAACCGGCGCAGCGTCAGCTGCTCGGGCCTGCCGCCGTTCAGCGCCAGCATGTTGCAGCCGAAGGACGTCTGCATCGGGGTAAAGCGGAACAGCTGGTTCATCACCACCTCGGCGGTGGCGTCGCGCTTGAGCTCCACCACCACGCGCACGCCGTTGCGATCGGATTCGTCCTGCACGTGGCTGACGCCCTCGATCTTCTTCTCGCGCACCATCTCGGCGATCTTCTCGATCATCGTGGCCTTGTTGACCTGATAGGGGATCTCGTCGACCACCACGGCGTAGCGGTCCTTGCGGATCTCCTCGATGCGGGTCTTGGCGCGGATGATGACCGAACCGCGCCCTTCCAGATAGGCTTTTTTCGCACCGGACCGGCCCAGGATCGTGCCGCCGGTCGGAAAGTCGGGGGCAGGGACGTAATGCATCAGCTCTTCGCTGCTGAGATCGGGGTCGTCGATCAGCGCCAGCGTGGCGTCGATGACCTCGCCCAGGTTGTGCGGCGGGATGTTCGTGGCCATGCCCACGGCGATACCGCCCGCGCCGTTGACCAGCATGTTGGGAAAGCGCGCGGGCAGGACGGTGGGCTCCCTGTCCTTGCCGTCGTAATTGTCCTGAAAATCGACGGTGTCCTTTTCGATGTCGGCGAGCAGCGCGGCGGCGGGCTTGTCCATCCGCACCTCGGTATAGCGCATCGCGGCCGGGTTATCCCCGTCCATCGAGCCGAAGTTGCCCTGACCGTCGAGCAGAGGCAGCGACATGGAAAAATCCTGCGCCATCCGCACCAGCGCGTCATAGATCGCGCTGTCGCCATGCGGGTGGTACTTGCCCATCACGTCGCCCACGGGGCGGGCGGACTTGCGATAGGATTTGTCGTGCGTATTGCCCGTCTCGTGCATCGCGTAGAGGATGCGCCGGTGCACCGGCTTCAACCCGTCGCGCAGGTCGGGGATCGCGCGGCTGACGATCACGCTCATCGCGTAATCGAGATAGGACGACTTCATCTCCTGTGCGATCTCGATCGACGGGCCGGAGAACTGCGGACGTTCCGGCAGCTTGTCTTCTTCGGTCTCAGGGGGTTCGGGCGTGTCGTTCATGGTATGTTTCGCCTGCCGCATTTGGTGCTATATTTAGTTGCCCGAACTATACAGGAACCCGTATATAGGGTGCAATCCCCGCGACAGCCAAAGCGCGAAACCGCCCTGTCAACGGGGTTAACGCATTGTTTTCAAAGCGAAGTAATTATTGCACACCCGCGGGCGCGGCGCCTGTCAGTAAGGGCGCGCGGGCGCGGCGGCGGGTCTGAACGCGGCCGCCAGCCACAGCCCCACCAGCAGCAGCGAAAGAATGGCGTTCCACGACGCCATGGACAGCCCCATGAACTGCCAGGCGATCTCGTCACAGCGCACCAGCGGCGCGTTGAGGATCTTGTCCATCAGATCGTCGGTCGACAAATTTCCGATCGGCGAAGACGTGCAGGTGTCAGGACCCTGCCACCAGCCCTGTTCGACCCCGGCATGATAGAAACCGATGCCCGAGGTGATCGCGGCGGCCGATGCGCCCAGCAACGGCAACAGCCGCCCCGGCACCATCAGCGCCGCGGCACCGATGAAGATCGCAGCCGCATGCGGCCAGCGTTGCCAGAGGCACATCTTGCAGGGTGCCAGCCCGCCTAAATACTGAAACGCGAAGGCACCCGCCAAAAGCAGGACGGACCCCGCCATAGCGATGAGGATAAGCTGGCTGCGTGTCACAGGTATCTCACCAAATAGAAGCTGCCGATCAGCAGGACCATGAAGACAGTAAAGACGATCCCGAGCCGACGTTCCAGAAAATCCCGGATCGGCGCGCCAAAACGCCACAGCAGCGCGGCGACGACGAAGAACCTGAACCCCCGCGCCAATATGCTGGAGACGATGAAAACCGGCAGCGACAGGCCGGTCGATCCCGACAGGATGGTGATGACCTTATAGGGGAAGGGCGTGATCCCCGCGATCAGCACGGCCCAGGCGCCCCATTGATTGTAGCGCACCGAGAAGTCGGCGAAATAATCGGTCTTGCCGTAGAATTCCAGCACCGGCCGACCCACGGAATCGAACAGGGTCGCGCCGATCCAATAGCCCATCATCCCGCCCAGCACCGAGGCCAGCATCGCGACCCCCGCGATCAGCCAGGCGCGCGAGGGGCGCGCCAGCACCATCGGAATGATCAGGATATCGGGGGGGATCGGAAAGACGGAGCTTTCCAGAAAGGCCACGATGGCGAGCGCCCAAAGCGCATATGGCGTGTCGGCCCACCGCAGGGTCCAGTTGTAAAGAGGTCGGATCATGCGGGAACGCTTCGCTTGCTGGTGACTTGAGCCGACATGCACCACGCGCAAGGCCGGAGGTCAAGCACAGTGCACACCGATGACACCGTTGTAATCAGGGAGGATAGCGATGCGCTGGCAGGGACGACGCGGAAGCAGCAATATCGAGGATCGCCGGGGCCGCATCCGCCTGGGCGGCGGCGGGCGCCGCATCGGGCGGGTCGGCGGGGTCGGGGGGCTCGGCGTCGTCGCCGTGGTGGTGATCGGCTATTTCTTCGGCGTCGATCTGACGCCCATCCTGAACCAGGGCGGCGGCATGCCCGTCCAGCAGACCCGCAGCGCGCCGATCAGCGAGGCCGAGCGGCAGGCGGGCCAGTTCGTCTCGGTCACGCTGGCCGATACCGAGGACGTCTGGGCGCGTATCTTCCGCGATCAGCTCGACGCCACCTATCAGCCGGTCACCATGGTGCTGTTTTCGCAGGTCACGCAAAGCCCCTGCGGGGATGCCAGCGGCGCCACCGGGCCGTTCTACTGCCCGATCGACCAGAAGGCCTATCTCGACACCGCGTTCTTCACCACGATGGAACGCCAGCTCGGCGCGGGCGGCGATTTCGCCGCCGCCTATGTGATCGCCCATGAGGTCGCGCATCACGTGCAGGATGAGCTCGGCATCCTGCAAAGGGCCAACGAGGCCAAGGCGAACGTCGGACAGACCCGCGCCAACGCCGTTTCCGTGCGGGTGGAATTGCAGGCCGACTGCCTGTCGGGCGTCTGGGCCAAGGCCGCGGGCCAGCAGTTCAATTCGCTCGAACCCGGCGACATCAAGGAGGCGATGAACGCGGCCAAGCAGATCGGCGACGACACGCTGCAACGCTCCGCCGGTCGCGTGCCCGCGCCGCACACCTTCACGCATGGCACATCCGAGCAGCGGCAAAACTGGTTCGAGCGCGGCTACCGCTCGGGCAGCGTGGCGCAATGCGACACCTTCTCCGCCGCCGAGCTATGAAGCGGGTGGGCGTAACGAGGTCCTCGACGGGGCGGCCACTGACGGGGTGGGAGGGGCCCGCAGGCGGCCCGACCGCGCGCCTGCGGCGATTTTTCACCCGCCCCGTTGACGCCGACGCGACGGTCGGGATAAAGCAACCGCAGATTTGGGAGCGGTGCGTTCACTGGCGCGCCTTCGCCGCATCTGCGCAGGCCCGAGTGGCGGAATGATAGACGCAGGGGATTCAAAATCCCCCGGTGGCAACACCTTGTCGGTTCGAGTCCGACCTCGGGTACCAGCTTGTGCATCAGGCAGAAAGCCGCTGGACAAGCGGCCTGTCGCACACGATTGTTTCAGCCAGACAATTCAAGAGGATCTGATATGGTTGCCCCCGCTGCGCGCCCCTGGCATCTGCCCCTGATTTCGGCACTGGCGATTTTGTTCTACGGCATACTCGCCGCGGTCTATGTGCTGGCAAAGCTGCAAATTCCGGCATTCACCCAGATGTTTTCGCAAAGCCAATTCATGGTGTTCACCGCGTTGCCCCCGGTCGTCGACGGGCTTTGGGCGGTCGGCGTCTGGGGCGGATTGCTGGGGGCCATCCTGCTGTGGATGGAAAGCCGCCGCACCGCACTCGTGCTGGCACTGGCGCTGCTGTGCCTGGTCGTTCTGTTCATCTATCTGCTGACGGTCGCCAACGCGCTTGCGGTCACCAGCTCCACCGGAAACTGGATGATGGCGACGGTCGCGGTGATCGCGCTGGTGGTCTATGTCTATGCGCGGCAGATGCACGCGGCGGGCTACATCCGTTAAGCTTTTCCGCCACGGGCGGGCGCATTCCTCAGGACCGGCGCCATGCGGCCCAGGCCTCGGGGGTGTCCAGATCCACGCGCGCCCGGCCGCCCGGCAGCGTCACCGCGCGTATCTGCCCCGCGTGGCGCCTCAGCAGATCGCGCGCGCCCCGGTCGCCCCGCAGCGCGCGCAGCTCATCGAAAAACGCCGCGTGGAACAGCACGGGATGCCCCGGCTCGCCATCTTCGGTCGCGGCGCGCCAGATGCGCGGCTGCCCCGCGGCGTCGAAGGCCCCCAGCATCGCCGCCATGTCGGCGCGCTCGATCTCGGGCATGTCGCCCAGCACGACCAACACACCCGGAACAGAGGGAGGCAGCGCGCCGACCCCGCGGCGCAGCGAGGCGGCCATCCCTTCCTCGGCGTCCGGCACCGGCACCCGGTGCACCCCCGCCCCCTGCAACGCCGCGCACCGGGCGCGAGCGGCGGGGCCGCTGGCGGGCAGCGTCACCCAGACCCCGGCGCCGGTCGCCCGCGCGCGATCGGCCAGAACGCGCAGCAGCGGCACCCCGCCCAGCGGCTCCAGCAGCTTGTCGCTGCCGCGCATCCGCAGACCGGCACCGGCACCCAGGATCAGCACAGCGGGAAGGGCGTTGTTGGAAACGGGATCGGTCATCGGCCCTCCTATCGCGGCAGCGGCGTGCCCGCTTCGTGTCCGGACGCGCCATAGGCGCGGAACCGTTCCACCATGTTGATGTTGTAGCGCGAAAAGATCCGCGCAGGCAGCCCGCCGCCCCCCACGCCGTGCATCACCTGATTGTCCTCGGGGCCGACCCAGATGCCCGTGGTGATCCCGTCGGAGGTGAAGCCGATGAACCAGGCGTCCCGGTTGCGCTGGCTGGTGCCGGTCTTGCCATAGGCGTCGGCGCCGATGAATTGGGCATTGGCCCCGGTGCCGTCGGTGACCACCAGCCGCAGCAGCGCGCGCATCCGGTCGCGGGTGGGCGCATCGACCACCGGGCCGCGTGCGTCGGGGCTGTTTTGCAGGGCGATCCGCCCCAGCGCCCCCAGCACCGCCAGAACGGTGGTCGGGCGCCGCACGCGCCCGTCGTTGGCCACGGCGCCGAAGGCTGCGACGCTTTGCGCCAATGTGGTTTCCGCCGCGCCCAGCACCACGCTTTGCCCCGGCTCGCGCGCCGCGGTCAGCCCGATGCGCTGTGCCATCTCCGCGACCTTGTCCATGCCGACCTGCTCGGCCAGCCAGACGGTGCAGACGTTGCGCGATTCGCGAAAGCAGCGCGCCAGCGGGATCTGCCCCAGATAGCGCCCGTCGGCGTTGCGCGGCCTGAACCCCTGGATATGCGACTTGGCATCCCACACTGTATCTTCGGCCGACCAGCCGTTTTCCAGCGCCGCCAGATAGGTGGCGAGCTTGGCGGTCGAGGCGGCCTGACGTTCGCCGTTCATAGCGATGTTGAAGGTCGAGCGCGCATAGTTGCGCCCCCCCAGCATTGCGAGCACGAAACCCTCCCGGTCCACGCTGAGCGCGGCGGCGCGATTGGCATTGCTGCCCGGCTCGGTGCGCAGCTCGGCCTCGGTCACGCGTTCGACCTGATATTGCGCGATCGGGTCGATGCTGCTGAGGATGCGATACCAGCCGGGGGTGCGCGCCAGGCCGAGGGCGCGGAATTCGGTCAACAGCTCATCCTCGACGAAGCGGCTGCGTTCCGGGCTGGCCACGGCCTGACGGGGCAGGGCGCGCGCAAGGGCCGCGCGATCTGCCGCATCGTCCTTGGCGGTGCCCGCGTTGCCCATGACCACCAACGCCCGGTCAAGCGCCGCCTGCCGTTTGCGGATCGGATGATAGTAGGACGTGCCTTTCAGCATCCCGACCAGTATCGCCGCTTCATAGCGGTTCAAGCCTGACGGTTCCTTGCCGAAATAGACCCGCGCCGCATCGCGCAGACCATAGACCTGAATGCCGTCCACGGTGCCGAAACTGACCCGGCTCAGATAGAGCCGCAGCACATCATCCTTGGTGTAGAGCCGCTCGACCCTCAGCGCGAACCCGGCCTCCACCAGCTTGCGCAACAGCGTCGGATAGTCGCCGGTGATCGCGGTCTTGACCAGTTGCTGGGTGATCGTGCTGCCGCCGCGCGCACCCCCGCTGGCCACCGCCGCGACGATCGAAATCGGATCGACACCGGGATGATAGTAGAACCGGCTGTCTTCGGTCGCGATCAGCGCGTCATGCACCGTCGCGGGAACCTCGTCGGCGCGCAGCGTCCGGTTGCAGTTGCACGGAAAGCCATCGACCTGATCGGGTGCCGTCACATGGATCAGCATCATCGGGCGCGACAGGGCCGCCTCCAGCGTGCGGTCGTCCAGCTTGTGGACGATCGACCACACGATCGCGCCTTGCACGAGCAGGAAAAGCGCGACCGAGATCCACAGAAATCTGAAGATTTTCCGTATCGCAGATCGCACCTGTCGCGCCTTTCGCCGGGGCGTCCGCCGCCGGGTTGGAGCGTCTCAGCGCTCTGGGATCAGTCCTCGGGGGGAGAACCGCAGTACCAGCAGCAGAACCACCCCCATCGTCAGCAGCCGCACATGCGCGACACTGTCGATCAGATGTTCCTTCAACGGGCTTCCGTCAACCATGCCCGAGGTGATCAACGCCATCGCCCATTGTCCGATGGGTTCCACCTGAACCCACAGGAACCAGATCAGAAAGCCGCCCAGCACCGACCCCCAGTTGTTGCCCGACCCGCCGACGATCACCATCACCCAGACCAGAAAGGTGAACCGCAGCGGCTGATAGGTGCCGGGCGTCAGCTGTCCGTCCAGCGTGGTCATCATCGCGCCCGCGATCCCCAGCACCGCCGATCCCAGCACGAAAACCTGCAAATGCCGCGCGGTGACGTTCTTGCCCATCGCCTCGGCGGCGGTCTCATTGTCGCGGATGGCGCGCATCATCCGCCCCCAGGGCGATTTCAGCGCCAGCTGCGCCATGAGCAGCAGCACGATCAGCACCACGCTGAACAGCAGCCCGTAGCCCAGCTTGACATAAAGCGACGAGGCCGTCGCCGGGTCCAGCCCCAGCTGCGCCGCGCGCGCGGTAAATTCGGCCGAGGATTGCAGGTCGATCTCATAGGGAACCGGGCGGGGCAGGCCGACCACGTTCTTGACGCCGCGGCTCAGCCAATCCTCGTTCTTGAGCATGGCGATGATGATCTCCGCGATGCCCAGCGTGGCGATCGCCAGATAGTCCGAACGCAGCCCCAGCGCGATCTTGCCGATGATCCAGGCCGCACCGGCCGCCAGCACGCCGCCCACCGGCCAGGCCAGGACAATCGGCAGGCCGAGCCCGCCCAGATAGCCGGTGCTGGAGGGGTCGATGCTTTCGATTGCCGCGACGCCCGCGTCAAAGACCCAGCGGAACAGGAAGAATCCCGCCACCAGCAGAACAAGCAGCGCCAGCGTCCGCAGCGTGCCGTGCCGCATGCGCCGCCACAGGGCGACCGCCGCCGCGATCACCCCCGCGCCCAGCGCCAGCCCCGCCAGCACGCGCAGCCCGCCCGCGGCCCAGGCCTCGGTCACGGGCGGCATTCCCACGATGACCGCGGCCAGCCCGCCCAGCGCGACGAACCCCATCACCCCGATGTTGAACAGCCCCGCATAGCCCCATTGCATGTTCACGCCCAGCGCCATGATCGCGCTGACCAGCCCCATGTTGAAGATTCCCAGCGCCACGTTCCAGCTGGAGGTGAACCCGGTCAGCAGGATCAGGCCGAAGACGACGATGAAAAGAGCAACGGTGCGCATCAGACGGATTTCCCCTTGAACAGGCCGGTCGGGCGGAACAGCAGCACGATCACCAGAATGGCGAAGGAGACAGCGAATTTGTAATCGGTCGACAAGAGCTGCACCAGCCCGTCGGGCGCCAGGCTTTCGGGCAGCAGATAGCCCAGAACCTTCTTGAAGGCATAGGTGATCGTGACTTCGGAAAACGCGATGACAAAGCCGCCGACGATGGCGCCCAAGGGGCTGCCCAGCCCGCCCACGATGGCCGAGGCGAAGATCGGCAGCAGCAGCTGGAAATAGACCAGCGGCTTGAAGCTCTTGTCCAGCCCGTAAAGCACGCCCGCCACCGTCGCCAGAACCGCCACGATCAGCCAGGTCACGCTCACCACGCGCTCGGGGTTGATCCCCGACAGAAGCGCCAGATCCTCGTTATCGGAAAAGGCACGCATCGATTTGCCGGTGCGCGTGCGGTTGAGAAACCAGAACAGCGCCGCCACCACGACCACCGCGGTCAGTACGGTGATGCCCTGCGTGGTCTTGATGGTCAGCCCTTCTTGCAGCCCGGTCATTTCCTTGAAATCGCGGGCCGATATGATGAAGCGCGCGCCGTCGGCAAAGCGCTGGTCGTCGGGGCCGATGACCAGCCGCACGATCCCGTTCATGATGAACATCACACCCATCGACACGATCACCAGAATGACCGGCGCCGCCTTGGCCCGCCGGTAGAACCGATAGACCAGCCGATCCGTCCCCAGCAACAGCAGCGCCGTCGCCGCGATCCCCACCGGCAGCGCCAGCAGCGCCGTCGGCAAGACGCCGAAGCCCACGCCCACGGATTGCATCCACCAGGTCACCAGCACGGTGACCATCGTGCCGAAGGCCATCGTGTCGCCATGCGCGAAGTTTGAAAACCGCAGGATGCCGTAGATCAGCGTGACCCCCAGCGCCCCCAGCGCCAGCTGGCTGCCATAGGCCAGGGCGGGCACCACCACGAAATTGGAAAGCGCCACGATGGCGTTGATCGGATCCATCCTCAGCCTCCCAGGAACGTGCGGCGGACTTCGGGATCGGCCAACAAGGACGCCCCGCTGTCGGTATAGGCGTTGGCGCCCTGCACCAGAACATAGCCCTTGTCGGCGATCTCCAGCGCCTGGCGGGCGTTCTGCTCGACCATCAGGATGGAAATGCCGCTGCGCGCCACCTCGATGATGTGGTCGAACAGCTCATCCATCACGATCGGGCTGACGCCCGCGGTGGGCTCGTCGAGCATCAACAGCTGCGGCTGCGTCATCAGCGCGCGCCCCACCGCCACCTGCTGGCGCTGCCCGCCCGACAGCTCTCCGGCCGGCTGGCGGCGCTTGTCGCGCAGGATCGGGAACAGGGTGTAGACCTGTTCCATCGTCGGGCGAATGTCATCGCGGCGCAGGAAGGCGCCCATTTCCAGGTTTTCCTCGACGCTCATCGACGTGAATATGTTGTTGGTCTGCGGCACGAAGGCCATGCCCTTGGCGACCCGGTCCTGCGGGCTGAGCGCGGTGATATCCTCCCCCGCCAGCCGCACCGACCCCTCGCGCAGGTTCAGCATCCCGAACACCGCCTTCATCGCGGTGGATTTGCCCGCACCGTTGGGACCGACGATCACCGCGATCTGGCCCTTTTCCACCGACAGCGTGCAGCCGTGCAGGATATCCGCCCCGCGCCCATAGCCGCCCGTCATCGCCTCACCGATCAGAAAGGGGGCGCTCATCGGGCGGGCTCCTTCTTCTGGTCGTAAAATATCCCCGCCGGAGGCGTCTCCATCCGATCGGAGGATATCTCCGACAATATCTGCGCGGGCAGCATCCCGCCCCGCGCCACGCTCGCCCGTGTTCTCATGCCTTCGCCTTGTTCTCCAGTCCGGTGCCCAGATAGGCCTCGATCACCGCTTCGTTCTGCATGATCTCGTCGGCGCGCCCCTTGGCCAGAACATGCCCCTCGGCCATCACGATCACCGGATCGCACAGCCGGGCGATGAAATCCATGTCATGCTCGATCAGGCAGAAGGTATAGCCGCGCTCGCGGTTCAGCCGCACGATGGCGTCGCCGATGGTGCCCAGCAGCGTGCGGTTCACGCCCGCGCCGACCTCGTCCAGAAAGACGATCTTGGCATCCACCATCATGGTGCGGCCCAGCTCCAGCAGCTTTTTCTGGCCGCCCGACAGGTTGCCCGCCCGTTCGTCGCGCAGATGGTCGATGGTCAGGAATTCCAGCACCTCATCGGCCTTCCTCAACAGCGCGGCTTCTTCACGCGCGATGCGGCCGCGGCCGAACCAGGCGTTCCAAAGCGTCTCTCCGGCCTGCGCGGCGGGCACCATCATCAGATTCTCGCGAACGCTCATCGACGAGAACTCATGCGCGATCTGGAACGTTCGCAGCAGCCCCTTGTGAAACAGCTCATGCGGCGGCAGGCCGGTGATGTCCTCGCCGTCCATGCGCACACGGCCGCTGGTGGGGGCGTGCACGCCCGCGATGACATTGAACAGCGTGCTCTTGCCCGCACCGTTGGGTCCGATCAGCCCGGTGATGGAGCCGGTCTCTATGCGCAGGCTGGCATCATCCACCGCGCGGAAACCGCCGAAGGATTTCACCAGGTTTTCAACTTCGATCATGGGGTGTCCCATCTATGCGAACAGCCCGGAAACTCCGGGCTGTTGCTTGGTGGCTGAGGCGGGCGCGATCAGCGGTAGCCGATCGTGGTGATCTTGCCGTCCTGCACTTCCATGATGCGGTAGCTGCCCGCGGATTCGCCCGGCTCGATCAGTTCGACCGCCGTGGCGCCGACATAATCGATGTCCTTGCCGTCGGCCAAGAGCTTCAGCGCCTTTTCCAGCTCCCCGGGGAAGATCTTTTCCCCCGGTGCGTTGGCGACGTCCATGACCTTGGTCTTGTAGTCCGCCGGGTCCGAGGATTTCGCCGCCTGCATCGCCAGCATGATCAGCGCCGCCGCGTCATAGCTTTCCGGCGTGAAGGGCGAGGTGGTGTCGAAGGCATCGCCCACCAGCGTCTTGAACTTGTCCGCGCCGGGGCTGTCGCTGCCGGGGTTCTGCCCGGCCGAGCCGTCGATCTCCGTGCCGAAGCGCTTGGTCAGCTCATCGCCGATCATGCCGTCGGGGAAGTGGAACGTGTCGAAGGCGCCCGAATCGAGCGCCGCGCGCACGATGCCCGAGCCGCCCTGATCGACATAGCCCGCAACCACCAGCAGCTCGCCCCCGGCCGAGGCCAGCGCGCCCACCTCGGCGGAGTAATCGGCCTTGCCGTCCTCATGCGCGGCGCTGATCGTCACGGTCCCGCCGGCCGCTTCGAACGCGGATTTGAACGAATCGGCCAGACCCTTGCCGTAGTCGTTGTTGGTATAGGTCAGGGCCACCGATTTGACGCCCCGGTCCATCAGCACATCGGCCATCACCTGTCCCTGACGCGCATCCGACGGCGCGGTGCGGAAAAACAGGCCGTTGTCCTCGGCCGTGGTCAGCGCGGGCGAGGTGGAGGAGGGCGAGATCATCGCGATGCCGTTGGGCACCGCCACATTGGCGAGAACCGCGCCGCTGGCACCCGAACAGGCCGCGCCCACGATGCCCTTGACCCCGTCCGAGGTCACGACACGTTCAGCGGCGGCCGTGGCGGCCGCGGAATCGATACAGGTGGTATCGGCGCGCACGCCCGACACCTTGGCGCCATCCAGCAAGGCGCCGGAATCGCTGACTTCCTTCATCGCCATCTCGGCCGAATCGGCCATCGCGCCGGTCAGCGATTCGATGGGACCGGTAAAGCCGAGCACGACGCCCAGCTTGATATCGGCAGTATGCGATTCAGCGTGGGCGCCAGTGGCGACGAGCGCGGATGCGGCGGTCGCGAGCAACAGTTTTTTCATTCAATCCTCCCAGAGAATTCCAAAATCGGTAACGCAGATTAGTGCGCGATTTGCTGAAAGGAAAGCAATCCCTGTCTGCGGAACGAAAACGGAGCGTTCGCAGCTCGGCCCGGTGCGCACCCGAGAGGGGGCGGGCCAGGGGCAGGGTCGGGGGCAGGGTCGGGGGCGGCGTCGGGCGGCGGGGGCAGCGGCGCGGTCGGGTCGAGATCGGGTCGAGGTCGGGGGCAGCCGCATGTGCAACCGGGCGAAAAAATCGCGGTCGGGACCGCAAATGTCGCTTTCGCTACCGAAGTGGCGCAAAACCCTCTAAATGCCCGCGCCGATACCACTATGACGCTAGCAACAGGCAACATCAGGGCTAATGACCATGACCCAAGCATCCTCCGCCGCCCCAACGCGTCGCGCCCGCTCGGGCGGGGGCGCCGCGCGCCGCGCCGAACGCACCGCCGTCAGGATCGAGACCGCCCGCTTCATCGAACGCAACATTCCGAATTTCGAAGTGTTGAACGAAGAGGCGTTGCAGATCATCGAGCATAACGCCGAAACCGTGCTGGAAGAGATCGGCGTCAACTTCGTCGAGAATCCCGCCGCGCTGGCACACTGGCGCGAGGCAGGCGCCGACGTACAGGGCGAACGCGTCCGCATCCCGCGCGGGCTGGCGCGCAAGCTGTGCGCCACCGCGCCCTCGCAGTTCACCCAAGTGGCGCGCAACCCGTCCAAGTCGGTCGAGATCGGCGGGCGCAACCTGGTGCTGGCGCCGGTCTACGGGCCGCCCTTCGTGCGCGACGCCGAAGGCGGGCGCCGCTATGCGACGATGGCCGATTTCGAAAAATTCGTAAAGCTGGGCTATATGTCGAAATGGCTGCACCATTCCGGCGGCACCGTCTGCGAACCCACCGACATCGCGGTCAACAAGCGCCACCTCGACATGCTGTTCGCGCACATGACGCTGAGCGACAAGCCCTTCATGGGTTCGGTGACGGAGCCCAGCCGGGCGCAGGATTCGGTGGACATGTGCAACATCCTGTTCGGCGAGCAGTTCGTGCAGGACAACACGGTCCTGACCTCGCTGATCAACATCAACTCGCCGCTGACCTTCGACGCCACGATGATGGGCGCGCTCGAGGTCTATGCGCGCAACAATCAGGCGGCGATCATCTCGCCCTTCATCGTGGGCGGCGCGATGGCGCCCGTCACGGTGGCCGGCACGCTGACCCAGGTGCTGGCCGAGGTGCTGGCGGGTGTCGCCTACAGCCAGCTGGTGCGCCAGGGCGCGCCGGTGATCTTCGGCGCCTTCGTCACCTCGATCGACATGAATTCCGGCGCGCCCACCTTCGGCACGCCCGAAGCCAGCCACATCACCTACGGCGCGGGTCAGCTTGCGCGGCGGCTGGGGCTGCCCTACCGCTCGGCGGGATCGTTCTGCGGCTCCAAGCTGCCCGACGCCCAGGCCGCCTATGAGACGGCGAATTCGCTGAACATGGGGCTCTTGTCGGGGGTGAACTTCATGCTGCACGCCTGCGGCTGGCTCGAGGGCGGGCTGGTGGCCTCCTTCGAGAAATTCGTGATGGATGCCGACCAGCTGGGCGCGCTGCACAGCTTTGCCAAGGGTGTCTTCATGGACGACAACGGTCAGGCGATGGACGCGATCCGCGAGGTCGGGCCGGGCGGGCACTATCTGGGCTGCGCCCATACCCAGGCCAATTTCAAGGAAGCGTTCTGGCGCAGCGACCTGCTGGACTACAAGCCCTATGAAACCTGGGCCGACCAGGGCAGCCGCGACACCCAGGAACTGGCGGGCGCGCGCGTCAAGAAGCTGCTGGGCGATTATCAGCAGCCGCAGATGGATCCCGCCGTACGCGAGGCGCTGCTCGCCTTTGTCGAGCAGAAAAAGCATTCCATGCCGGATGCCTTTGCCTGACCTTCCCCCGGCGATGCCCCCTCGCTGAACCCCTCCGCCCCGCGCCCGTCCGCCGTCTCAGGCGGCGGGCCGGGACCTGATCAGCCGCGCCTCGGCGATCATCGCGACCAGCGCCTCGATGTGCTGGCAGGCGTTATAGGCCGCGTCGCCCGACACCCGGCTTTCCTCCAGAGCTTCCTCCAGCACGATCAGCCGCTCCAGCATGCGCAGCGGCGACAGCAGCCTGTCCTGTCGCAGCACCCGTTTCAGATCCCTCTCGCGGTTGTATTCGCGCATTGCAATACGCACGGCGCGCATCAGCAGGCGGGGACGACGGATCTGGGACAGCAATTGTGCGGCTTCGCTCATGGAAACACCTCCTGAAGATTGGATATCGCAGTCATAACCGCGCTTTGCCGGGTGTTGCGCGGGGAGGGTTTTGCGAGAACGGTGGTTTAACCATTGTTTAAAAAATCGAAACAATTTGCTTAATTTTCGCTTATTTTAACCAAAGTGTAACCAATCCAACTCAACCTCGATGGGCCATTGCAGTCGGGGGGGCCGAATGGTTGTCACAGCCACAGACCTGAATTCCAGTTGCTTGCCGGACTGGGTGCCGCCGGATGCACGAATTTATCTCGCGCA
Source organism: Brevirhabdus sp. (assembly GCF_052826345.1). Taxonomy (NCBI): domain Bacteria; kingdom Pseudomonadati; phylum Pseudomonadota; class Alphaproteobacteria; order Rhodobacterales; family Paracoccaceae; genus Brevirhabdus; species Brevirhabdus sp. The sequence goes on from NZ_JBRBUA010000020.1 coordinate 37,945, forward strand.
TACGGAATCCGGTCGCTCGATCCGGTCCCTGGCACGCGACAGGGGGTGTCATGCCTCCACGGTGCTGCGCCTCGTGCGCCGGGTGGAAATGCGCCGCGACGATCCGCTGATCGACGCGGTCCTAAAGGTCCTGGGCACCAGCATTTCGGCACCGCGACCGCAGATCTCAACGAAGGAAAAGCGATCCATGAACGCACCGCTACGCCAACACGCCTGCATCGATGACAGCCTGATCGAGAAGGAAGCGCGCCGCATCCTGCGCCGGATGTGCGAAACCGACGCGACGCTGGTGGTGTCGGACCTGATGCCCAGGGCCGCCGTCCTGCGCTGCAACAAGGGGCAGCAGCCGACCCGCACCGCGGTGGTCGAGCGCAAACTGGCGCAGGCCTTTGCGCTGAAGGAATGGATCGCCTGCGTCGAGACGGGAAAGATCGCGCGCTATGAGATCACGCCGCTGGGCCGCGCCGCGCTGAAACGGATGATCGCGCGCCAGCCGCCGGGCGCGGAACCGACGCTGGGCCAGGCGGAGGAGCGCAACATCTTCGGCGATCAGCACCGCGATTTCACCGCCGGGCCGCAGATCGCGCAGGCACGCCGCCCCGGTGCGGACGGGGCCGCGCCCGCGCGTGAAAAACCTCGCCAACGCTACAACCTGGCGGAATCGCCGCTGGGCGTGTTGTCGCGGCGGCGCGACCCAAAGACCGGCGCGGCCTTCCTGTCGGCGGAGCTGGTCCAGGCGGGCGAGCGGCTGCGCGAGGATTTCGAGCTGGCCCAGATGGGCGCGCGCATCACCCAGAACTGGGACAAGTTCATGACCGCCGGCTGCGGCGGCGGGCTGGGGGCGGGCGACGGCGGCATCTGCGAAGGCCCCGCCGCCGCGCGCAAACGCGTCAGCGACGCGCTGGCCGATCTGGGGCCGGGACTGGGCGACATCCTGCTGCGCTGCTGCTGCTTTCTCGAAGGGCTGGAGGCCGCCGAAAAGCGCATGGGCTGGTCCGCCCGCTCGGGCAAGATCGTGCTGCGCATCGCGTTGCAGCAACTGGCCCAGCACTACGCGACCCTGTCGGCGGAAAGGCCGCGCCTGATCGGGTAGGGCGGTGTGAAGGAGAAGGGGGCCGCGCCGGCCGGGGGCGAACCTTTTGTATATTATTAGGGTCACCCAAACAAAAAAACGCCCCCGCAGATCCCCGCGAGGGCGTTTTTCTTCAGCTCATCGTGTCCGCAGCTTACTCCGCGGCGGCGTGGCCGGTGCTCAGGCTGGCGTTGTCGCCTTCGGCCTTTTTCAGCGCGGCGCGCACGCCGTTGCCGTAATCGGCGTGGACCTTGTCGAAATGCGCCAGCTGGCGGTCGACGATTTCCTGCGGAACGCCCTGCATCGCGGCGGCGATGTTGGCGTAAAGGCGGTTGCGCTCACCCTCGTCGAACAGCGCGAACAGCGCGGCGGGCTGGGTGTAGTGATCCGAGGTGCCGCGGAAATCATAGCGGTCGACGTCGCCCGCGTAGCGGTGCGGCGGCTCGGCCACCGAAGGATCCTCGACCGGGCCGTCAAAGCTGTTGGGCTCGTAATAGGCGTCGGGGTTGGTTTTCAGGCCAAAGGGCATGGTGCCGTCGCGGTGGTAATGCGCGACGGGGCACTTGGGCTTGTTGACCTCCAGCATGTCGTAATGCGTGCCGATCCGGTAACGGTGCGCGTCGGGATAGCTGAACAGCCGGCCCTGGAGCATCTTGTCGGGCGAGAATCCGATGCCCGGCACCACGTTGGACGGGTTGAAGGCCGATTGCTCGATCTCGGCGAAATAGTTTTCCGGGTTGCGGTTCAGCTCCATCTCGCCGACCTCGATCAGCGGGTAATCGCCATGCGGCCAGACCTTGGTGAGATCGAAGGGGTTGTGGCCCAGCTTGTCCTCTTCGCCCTCGGGCATGACCTGGATGTACATCGTCCACTTCGGGCCACGGCCTTCCTCGATCATGCCATAGAGCGCTTCCTGATAGCTTTCGCGCGACTTGGCGATGACCTGGCTGGCCTCGTCGTTGGTGAAATGCGCGTGGCCCTGCTGGGTCTTGAAGTGGAACTTGACCCAGAACCGCTCGCCCTTGTCGTTCCACAGGCTGAAGGTGTGGCTGCCGTAGCCGTTCATCCGGCTGGGATCGGTGGGGATGCCGCGGTCGGACATCAGGATCGTCACCTGATGCAGGCTTTCGGGGCAGAGCGACCAGAAATCCCACATCGCCGTGGCCGAGCGCAGGTTGGTGCGCGGGTGGCGTTTCTGGGTGTGGATGAAATCGGGAAACTTGTAGGGGTCGGCGACGAAGAAGACGGGCGTGTTGTTGCCCACCAGATCCCAGTTGCCCTCGGAGGTGTAGAACTTCAGCGCAAAGCCGCGCACGTCGCGCTCGGCGTCGGCGGCACCCTGTTCGCCCGCCACGGTGGAAAACCGCGCCAGCATCTCGGTCTGCGTGCCCTTCTGGAACACGGCCGCGCGGGTATATCTGCTGATGTCCTGCGTGACGCGCAGCGTGCCATAGGCGCCCCAGCCCTTGGCGTGGACCACACGCTCGGGGATCCGCTCGCGGTTCTGGTGGGCCAGCTTTTCGATCAGCTGGTAGTCTTCCATCAAGACGGGGCCGCGGGGGCCCACGGTCTTGGAATTCTGGTTGTCGGCAACGGGCGCGCCGGCGGATGTCGTCAAACGGGGTCTGTCAGCCATCGAATCCTCCAAAGGTATTTCGAGCGGCAAGATGGATCGGCGCGGCGGAAAAGTGAAATTGTCTTTCGTTCTTGTTCTGATAGATTTTGGTTATGAATATAACGGTTAAACAATTGCGTGCGCTTATCGCACTGGCGGAGACGCAGAATTTCGGGCGCGCGGCCGCGCGGGTCCATGTCAGCCAGCCCGCGCTGTCGGTGCAGATCCGCGACCTGGAGCGTCAGCTGGGCGCTTCGCTGGTCGAACGCCAGCCCCGCCGTGCGCTTCTGACGCCCCTGGGCCATGAGGTGCTGGCCCGGGCGCGGCGCATCATGCAGGACCTTGCCTCGATCGAGGCCACGGCGCGCCGGTCGGCAGGGCTTGCGGGGCGTCTGACGCTGGGGGTGATCCCCACGGTCGCGCCCTATCTGCTGCCGCTGGCGCTGCCGCAGCTGCGCGCGGCCAACCTGTCGCTCGATCTGCGGCTGCGCGAGGCGATGACCGACGCGCTGCTGGACGATCTGGCGCAGGGGCGGCTCGACGCGGCGATCGTGGCGCTGCCGCTGGCGCAGCCGGGGTTCGACCGGATCGCGCTTTTCGACGATCGGTTCGTGCTGGCGACATCGCCGCAGCAGGCGCGTGCGTTCGGCCACCGCGCGCCGCCGACGCGCCCCGCCGATCTGGATCTCGACCGGCTGCTGCTGCTGGACGAGGGCCATTGCCTCGCCGATCAGGCGCTTGAGGTGTGCAGCCTGGAACGCCCGGACCGGCGGCTGGATCTGGGCGCGTCGTCGCTGGCGACGTTGTGCCGTCTCGTGGCGGGCGGCTTCGGCATGACGCTGTTGCCCGAGATCGCCTGCCGGACCGAGACCGCGGCCGCGCCCGGGCTGCGCCTGACCCGCTTTGCAGACCCGCAGCCCCAGCGCACCGTCGGTCTGGTCTGGCGCGCGGGCGGGCCGCGGCCCGACTGGATCGACGCGCTGGCCGCGATCCTGCGCGCGGCGGGACGGAGATTGCTGGCCGAGCAGCCTGTGGCGGCCGGTGCCTCCGGCGGGGATATTTCGGACCAGAAGAAGGCCTGAGCCCTAATCGTGGTGATGGCGCGCGGCCTTGGCTCCGCGTTCGCGGTAGGGGGTCGTGTCGTAATGCGCGCGGTAGCATTTGGAGAAATGCGAGGGCGATGCGAAACCGCAGGCGAGCGCGACGTTGATGACGCTCATGTCCGTCTGCATCAGCAGGTTGCGCGCGCGTTGCAGGCGTATTTCCATGTAGTAGCGTTTCGGGCTGCGGCTGAGGTAGCGGCGGAACAGCCGTTCCAGCTGCCGGGTCGACATGCCGACGTCGCGCGCCAGACAGGCCGGGCTGATCGGTTCCTCGATGTTCTTTTCCATCATCTGGATCACCGTCGACAATTTGGGGTGGCGCACCCCGATGCGGGTCGGGATCGACAGCCGCTGGGTGTCCTGATCGGTACGGATCGACGAATAGATCAACTGATCGGCGACGCAGCTTGCCAGATCCTCGCCGTGATCCTCGGCGATGAGCTTCAGCATCAGGTCGATCGACGAGGTGCCCCCCGCGGTCGTGTAGCGGTTGCCATCCATCACGAAGACCGATTTCGTCAGCTCGACGTCCTCGAATTCCTCGAGAAAGCTGTCCTGGTTTTCCCAGTGGATGGTGGCGCGCCGCCCGTCCAGCAGCCCGGCCCGCGCCAGGGTATAGCCGGCCGTGCACAGACCGCCGATGGTGGCGCCGCGGCGGGCTTCGCGCCGGATCCAGTTGACCAGACGCTTGGTCGAGGCCTCCTGCACGTTCAGGCCGCCGCACAGCAGCACCATGTCGTCGCGGCCCACATCCTCCAGATCGCCGTTCAACCTGAATTCGGTCCCGGCGGAACATTGCACGACATCGCCGCCTTCGCCGATCAGGGTCCAGCTGTAAAGCTGGCCGCCCGCCATGCGGTTGGCGATGCGCAGCGGCTCCAGCGCGCAGGAAAAGGAGAGAAGCGTGAAATTGGGCAGCAGCACGAAGACGAACCTCTTCGGTTTCCGGCCGGTGCGTTCAACCCGAGCTGTGGTAGGAGCCGTCGCCATGATCGCGCACCTTGCTGACTGTTACCGGGCACGCATACATACTCGGCCCCGCGCCGCAAGTGCCGATTGCACCGCGCCGCGCGCCGCGGCCCGCGGCGGCGCGGGATTATCCACTGGCATCACGGGGGCGCAGCGCCTATACCCGGGCCTGCTATCGCTAACCGAGCTGGAGCCGTGACATGACAGGGGCCTGGAACAAATCCGACTGGCGCAAGAAACCGCGCGTGCAGATGCCGGACTATACCGACGATGCCGCGCTGAAGGCGGTCGAGGCGAAACTGGCGAAATATCCCCCGCTGGTGTTCGCGGGCGAGGCGCGCAAGCTCAAGCGGGCGCTGGGCGACGTGTCGCGCGGCAATGCGTTCCTGTTGCAGGGCGGCGATTGCGCCGAAAGCTTTTCGCAATTCGACGCCGACAGCATCCGCGACACCTTCAAGGTGATGTTGCAGATGGCGATGGTGCTGACCTATGCCGCCAAGACGCCGGTGGTGAAGGTAGGGCGCCTGGCGGGTCAGTTCGCCAAGCCGCGCTCCGCACCGACCGAGATGGTCAACGGGCAGGAGCTGCCCAGCTATCGCGGTGACATCATCAACGACATCGCCCCCACGCCGGAGGCGCGCAGCCCCGATCCGCAGCGCATGTTGCAGGCCTACACCCAGGCGGCGGCTTCGCTGAACCTGGTGCGCGCCTTCAGCCAGGGCGGCTATGCCGACGTGCATCAGGTGCACGCCTGGACGCTGGGCTTCACCGAACAGGATGAGGCGGAGAAATACCGCGATCTGGCGAACCGGATCTCCGACACGCTGGATTTCATGGCGGCCGCCGGCGTCAATCAGGATACCGCCCACACATTGCAATCGGTCGATTTCTACACCAGCCACGAAGCGCTGCTGCTGGAATACGAAGAGGCGCTGGCGCGCATCGATTCGACCACGGGCCTGCCGGTTGTGGGCTCGGGTCACATGATCTGGATCGGTGACCGCACCCGGCAGCCGGACGGGGCGCATGTCGAATTCTGCCGCGGCGTCCAGAACCCGCTGGGCCTGAAGTGCGGTCCCTCGATGAGCACGGACGACCTGAAATCGCTGATGGCCAAGCTGAACCCCGAAAACGAGGCCGGCCGCCTGACGCTGATCGCGCGTTTCGGGGCGGGGACGGTGGCCGACAAGCTGCCGCATCTGGTCCAGGCCGTGCGCGAAGAGGGCGCCAACGTCGTCTGGTCCTGCGATCCGATGCATGGCAACACGATCAAGTCGGCCAATGGCTACAAGACGCGCCCCTTCGATTCGGTGCTGCGCGAGGTCCAGGAATTCTTCGCCATCCACAAATCCGAGGGCACGATCCCCGGCGGTGTGCATTTCGAGATGACGGGCGCGGATGTGACCGAATGCACCGGCGGCGTGCGGGCGGTAACCGAAGAGAATCTGTCGGATCGCTATCACACCGCCTGCGATCCGCGTCTCAACGCCAGTCAGGCGCTGGAGCTGGCCTTCCTCGTCGCCGAGGAGCTTTCCAACCAGCCCGGCAGGCGGAGCGAAGCGAGCGCCATGTGAAACCGGGCGGCGGTGCGGTGATATCGCACGGCCGCTTCGGTGTGACGCCTTTCCATGGTCCCGCCTGTAGCCCGCTCTGCGGCCCGGTTTCGACCGTATTGCCGCGCGTGAACTGCGATCCTGTCTCCGCTTCTGGCTTCGCCACAGCCTAGCGGGGCGGCGCGCGCAGGAAGGGCTGCGGCGGCCTGCGCGGGAATTGACGCGGGAATTGGCATAGAGATTGGCGCGGAGCGGGCCGAAACGGCGCCGCCTCTTCCGCAAGACCCGCGGGATGGAACAGGGCGGCCGGGATGGCGGGCAGGGGCAGCACAACGGCCCGGTCCAGCCGAAGACGGCAGGGCTTGCGCGCGGGCGCGTCGAAAGCCACCCCGCCAAGCGCCGCGTCCTGACGATCGGACTCGCGCGCCAGCGGCAGCAACAGCATGAGCCCCTGCGCGGCATCGCCGCTCAGATGCAGCACCGCCTGCGCCTCGCCCACCAGCACGGGCCCCAGAACATCGTGAAGCGCCGTGCGGCAAGCGGGCCGGAACAGCCCCGCGAAGGGGGTGCCTCGCACTTCCATCCCGCTGAGGGCGCTGAGCGCGGGATTGCCGAGGCGCAGCCGCGCGGGCGCGCCGGTGACACGACCGAGAAGGAAAGCATCAACCGCATGACCCCCCAGCAGCCGAAGATCCAGTTGCGACCGGCGCGGCGGTGCGGGGTCCGCGCGCAGCGAAGCCCAATAGGAACGAAGCGTGGCGAGCGGCGGGGGCAATGGGGTCATGTCGATCCTCGGCGGTTGCAGCGGCTGCTGCGGTGACGGTGGGCTTCCGGGGCCTCCGCGCGTTCACAGGCAAGCGCGGAACCCCCGGGGAAGCACCCGGAAAAGGGCGCAGGCGAGGGGGGCCGAGTTGTGATGCGCCGGTGGCTCTGATAACCCTAGACCGGCATTGGTTAGCGTATAATTAACCAGCCACATCCAAAAGGACTCCAGCAAGATGGCGCAATCGATGACCGGCTTTGCCTCTGCCAGCGGTGCCGAGGGCGCCTATGTCTGGACCTGGGATCTGCGCAGCGTGAACGCGCGCGGGCTGGATCTGCGCCTGCGCGTGCCCGACTGGTTGCCGGGGCTGGAACAGAACCTGCGCCAGCAGATCGCAAAGACCTTTTCCCGCGGCGCCATCACCGTGTCCTTGCGCATCACCCGCGACGACGCGGAGACGCAGTTCGCATCGAACCCCGCGCAGCTCACCCATCTGCTGGAGGCGGTCGCGAAGATCACCGATCAGGCGGCGCGCGCGGGCGTTCTGCTGACGCCGCCGACGGCCATGGACCTGCTGACGTTTCGCGGCATTACCGGCGACGACACCGGCCGCACGGGGCAGGAGGGGCGCATCGCGGCCAAGCTGGCGCAGGATGTGCAGGGCCCGATCCAGGCACTGGCGCGGATGCGCGCCGAGGAAGGCGCCGCGCTGACGGCGGTGCTGTCGCGCCAGCTTGACGATATCGACGCGCTGCTGGCGCAGACGCCCGCCGCCGCGCAGGAACGACAGGCCCAGGTTCGCGAGGCGCTGGCGCGCAATCTGGCACAGATCCTCGACAACGCCGACGGGCTCGACCCGACGCGCATCGCACAGGAACTGGCGCTGCTGGCGGTCAAATCCGATGTGACGGAAGAGCTGGACCGCCTGACCGCACATGTCGCCGCCGCACGCTCGCTGATGCAGGCCGGGGGGCCGATCGGGCGCAAGCTGGATTTCCTGATGCAGGAATTCAACCGCGAGGCAAATACCTTATGTTCGAAGTCGGGATCGACGCGGCTGACGGGGATCGGTCTTGACCTCAAGTCGCTGATCGATCAGATGCGCGAACAAGTCCAAAACCTGGAGTAGACATGCGCGGCCGTCGTGGTTTGCTGATCATCCTGTCGTCGCCCTCGGGGGCGGGCAAATCGACCCTGGCGCGGCGTCTGCGCGAATGGGATCCCGAAATCCAGTTTTCCGTCTCGGCCACCACGCGCGCGCCGCGCCCGGGCGAGGTCGAGGGGCGGGAATATTATTTCCGCGACCGCGCCACGTTCCAGAAAATGGTCGAGGACCGCGAAATGCTGGAACACGCCGAGGTGTTCGGCAATCTCTACGGCTCGCCAAAGAAATCGGTGGTCGAGGCGCTCAAGCAGGGCATCGACGTGCTGTTCGACATCGACTGGCAGGGCGGCCAGCAGATCCGCAACTCGCTGCGGGCCGAGGACACGGTGTCGATCTTCGTGCTGCCGCCCTCGATCGCGGAGCTGGAACGCCGCCTGCTGACGCGCGGCCAGGACCGGGGCGAGGTGATCGACAAGCGCATGGCGCGCAGCCGCGACGAGATCAGCCACTGGGCGGAATATGATTACGTTCTGGTCAATTCCGACATCGACCGCGCCACCGAAGAGGTGCGCGCCATCGTCACCGCCGAGCGGCTGAAGCGCAGCCGCCAGCCCGGGCTGATCGAACTGGTGCGCGATCTGAACAGCGAATTCGAAGAGCGCTCCGGCGAGCACGCGCCAGCCGAGGACAGCCCCCCGAACCGCTGACCGACCCTTGAAGGAGCCCGCGCAGATGACCGACTCGTCCGAATACAAATCCGAACACATGCCCGACAACCTGGTGCGCCGCACGCCCTGGCCCGACAGCGTCAGCCGCGCGGTGGTCACGCCGCTGCAGCCTTCGGTGGTCTATGCCAGCCCCACGCCCGACGCGCTGGATGCGCAATACGACGGCAAAACCCAGGGCTTCACCTATTCGCGCGAAGGCCACCCCAACGCACGGGTGCTGGCGCAAAAGCTCGACATGATGGAACGCGCCCCCGGCGGGATCGTGGTGTCCTCGGGCATGGCGGCGGTGGCGGCGGCACTGTTCGGGCTGCTGAAACAGGGCGATCACGTGGTGGCCGGCAATCAGCTTTATGGCCGCTCGCTCAGGATGATGACCGAACAGCTGCCGCGGCTCGGCATCTCGGTCGATTTCGCCGACCCCACCGACGGCGCCGCGATGACCGCGGCGATCCGGCCCGATACCCGCTTGGTGCTGGTGGAAACCGTGTCCAACCCGACGCTGCGCATCGCCGACATGCCCGCGATCATCGCGGCCTGCAAGGCGCAGGGCGCGCTGCTGGCGGTGGACAACACCTTCACCACGCCGCGCGCCTACAAGCCGTTGGTCGAGGGCGCGGATATCGTGATCCATTCGGTGACCAAGCTGCTGTCGGGCCACGCAGACGCGATGCTGGGCTATGTGGCCGCCGCCCGCGCCGAGCATCAGGCCGCGATCGACGATGCGGTCATCACCATGGGCTTTACCCCCAGCCCCTTCGATTGCTGGCTGGCGGAGCGCGGGCTTTACACCTTTGATCTGCGCTTCGACCGCGCGCAGCAGAACGCGGCCAGGCTCGCCGAGCTGCTGGCCGATCTGCCGGGTGTCGCGCAGGTGCTCTATCCCGGCCGCAACGACCACCCCGACCACAACCGCGCGGCGGGGGTGCTGAACGGGGTTGCGGGCAATATGGTCAGCTTTGTTCTCGACGGCGGGCGCGAGGCGGCCAACCGGCTGACCGCCGCCGTGCCCGATCTGGCCTTTGCGCCGACGCTGGGCGACGTGGGCACGACGCTGTCGCATCCCGCCTCCTCCTCCCATCGGGCGCTGGGGGCGGAAGGGCGCGCGGACCTGGGCATCAGCGAAGGGTTTTTCCGCGTCTCCACCGGGATCGAACCGATCGAGCTGATCCTGGCCGAGTTCACCAGGGGCGTCGCCGCCGCGCGCGGCTGACGACGCACAAGCGCGACGCGGGAAAGGGGTACGCCAATGGATATGGAAACCGCCCGCCGCATCCTGAACGCACTGCCGGGCGCCGCCGTCCTGATCGACAGATCAGAGCGGGTGCGCCTGGCCAACGCCGCCGCGCGCGATCTGCTCGGACGCAACGCCGAAGGCCGCCATTTCGTCACGCTGATCCGACAGCCCGCCGTGCTGGAAGCGATCGAACGCGCGCTGGAAAGCGGCACCGCCACCAATGCGCGTTATCTGGTGGCGGCGGGCAGCGAAACCGCCTTTCGCCTCACCGCCGCGCCCCTGGGCAGCGCGGAGCGGCCCGACGGCATCCTGCTGAGCTTCGAGGACATCAGCCCCGAAGAGCAGGCCAGCCAGATGCGCCGCGATTTCGTGGCCAACGTCAGCCATGAACTGCGCACGCCGCTGACGGCGCTGCTGGGCTTCATCGAGACGCTGCGCGGCGCCGCGCGCGATGACGCCGCCGCGCGCGACCGGTTTCTGGGGGTGATGGAACGCGAGGCCAGCCGCATGAACCGGTTGGTGCAGGACCTGCTGTCGCTCAGCCGCGTCGAGACGCAGGAGCGCGTGCGCCCGGCCAAGGCGGTCGATGTGATCGCGTTGATCCGTGCGGTGATGGCGACGCTGTCGCCCGGCGCCGCCGAACAGGGGGTGACGCTGGTGTTGCAGACCGATCTGCCGGGGGCGGCGGTCAATGGCGATTCGGATCAGCTGACCCAGGCGGTCCAGAACCTTGTCGAGAACGCCATCAAATACGGCGGGCGCGACAAGACCGTCACCATCGCCGCGCGCATTGTGGAACGCGAGCCGGTGCTGCGCGCCCGCTGCCTATGCGTGTCGGTGGCCGACCAGGGCGAAGGCGTAGAGGCCCACCACCTGCCACGGCTGACCGAACGATTCTATCGTGTGGACAACCACCGATCGCGCCAGATGGGCGGCACGGGGCTGGGGCTGGCGATCGTGAAACACATCGTCAACCGCCACCGCGGCCGGTTGAAAATCGCCAGCCAGCCGGGGCAGGGCACGGAATTCACGATGTTTCTGCCGCTGGCCTGAGCGCGCGGCGGAAAATTTTCTCCGTCCCGCGCATCGCCCCGTGCATTGTCATAAAACCGTTACACTGGTGTCACAAAACCATAGCGCTATCTCATTAGCTCAGCGACAGGTTCGCGGAACACGCGGCCCCTGAAAATACAACGGAGCATATTCGAATGTCCTACGCGAAACTGACCGTCTCCATCCTGGCGCTGGCCGCCGTGTCGGCAACCGCCACCGCCACCGCAGCCACCGCGCGCGAGCAGATCCGCATCGTCGGCTCGTCCACGGTCTTTCCGTTCTCCACCGCCGTCGCCGAGCAGTTCGGCCGCACCACGGATTTCCAGACACCGATCGTCGAATCCACCGGATCGGGCGGCGGGCTGAAGCTGTTCTGCGCCGGTGTCGGCGTCGACAGCCCCGACATCACCAACGCGTCGCGCCGGATGAAGCAAAAGGAATTCAAGACCTGCCAGGACAACGGCGTCACCGACATCACCGAAGCGGTGATCGGCTATGACGGCATCGTCGTCGCCAACGCGATGCAGGGCCCCGATTTCCAGCTGACCCGCGAACAGCTGGTGATCGCACTGGCCGAAAACGGCCCCAAGCCCACCATGTGGAACGAGGTCGACCCCTCGCTGCCGCCGCTGAAGATCGAGGTTCTCGGCCCGCCGCCCTCGTCGGGCACGCGCGATGCCTTCGAAGAGCTGGTGATGCACGAAGGCTGTGCCGACACCGACAAGGTCGCCTGTGACGGCGTGACGATCCGCCAGGACGGCGCCTATATCGAATCGGGTGAGAACGACAACCTGATCGTCTCCAAGCTGGAAGCGAACCCCGACGCGCTGGGGATCTTCGGGTTTTCCTTCCTCGACCAGAACGCCGACCAGCTGAAGGGCGCCACCGTCGACGGCATGGAGCCCACCTTCGAGAACATTGCGTCGGGCGACTACCCGGTGTCGCGCTCGCTCTACTTCTACATCAAGGACGCGCATGTCGGCGCGGTGCCCGGTGTTCAGGAATACGCCAATGAATTCCTGTCCGACGCCGCCAGCGGCCAGGAAGGCTACCTTGTCGACAAGGGCCTGATCCCGCTGACCGAAGACGAGCACGGCAAGATGAAAGCGGCCGTGGGCGAGCTGAAGAAGATGACCGCAGACGCCTGGAAGTGATCCGCGACGCGATCGATCCGCGTTTTGGCGACGTGTTTCGCTGAACGCAAACGGCAAGGGGCGGTGCGCCCGCCCCTTGCACCCCGCGGCCCCGATGCGCTAGGCCCGTGCGAACTGGCGGCAGCCCGGCGTCGCGTTTTATCTAGGGGGCGCAATGCTCACCACGACATTTGTTGGTATCGTCCTGGTCAGTGCGGCGGTCTACCTGCTGTCGCTGCGCAGGGCAGCGGCGCTTTCGGCGTCAGGGCAGGTGCTGCACTCCCGTGCCGCCTATCACGGGCTGAACGCGGCGCTGAACGCCTTTATCGGCGGTATCCTTGTGTTGCTGGTCGTCGGCATCGGCTGGAGCGCACTCAACAACTACGTCCTCGGCAATGACATCGCGACCTCGCTGCCCGACAGTTCGGGAATCGAGCGCTCGCTGGTGTTGTCGGACGCCAAGGCCCAGGCCGAAGGGCGGCTGACCTCGCGCACCGGCGCGCTGCGCGACCGGATCGCACAGCGCTATGCGGTGCTGGACAGCTGGCGCCGCTGGGGCACGCTCGTCCTCGCGCTTGCCGTCAGCCTCGGGCTGGGGCTGCGCGCCTATCTCGCTGTCACCCCCGCCTATCGCGCACGCAACAATTCCGAACGGGTGATCCGGGGCGTCTTGTGGTCGATGGCCGCCATCGCGGTGCTGACGACATTGGGGATCGTGCTGTCGCTGATCTTCGAGACGTTCAATTTCTTTTCGATGATCGACTGGCGCATCGACAAGTTCCTGTTCGGCACCAACTGGAGCCCGCTTTCGGGCGTGCAGGCGGGCAAGATCAGCCCCGACCGCGTGGGCGCGGTGCCGCTCTTCGCGGGCACCTTCCTGATCACGCTGATCGCGATGATCGTGGCGGTGCCGGTGGGGCTGTTTTCCGCAATCTACCTGTCGGATTTCGCCTCCCGCCGGGTACGCGCCGTGGTCAAGCCGATGCTGGAGCTGCTGGCCGGCATCCCCACCGTCGTCTACGGCTTTTTCGCCGCGATCACGGTGGCGCCCTTCCTGCGCAACCTCGGCGATTCCGTCGGGGTTTCCATCGCGTCGGAATCCGCGCTGGCGGCGGGGCTGGTGATGGGCATCATGATCATTCCGTTCATCTCTTCGCTGTCCGACGACGTGATCAACGCGGTCCCGCAAAGCCTGCGCGACGGCAGCTACGGGCTGGGCGCCACCAAGGCCGAGACGATCCGCCAGGTGGTGCTGCCCGCCGCGCTGCCGGGGATCGTGTCGGCGGTGCTGCTGGGCATCAGCCGCGCCGTGGGCGAGACGATGATCGTGGTGATGGCGGCGGGGCAGGGCGCGAACCTGACGCTCAACCCGCTGGAGGCGGTGACCACCGTGACGGTGCAGATCGTCATGCTGATCACCGGCGACACCGAAGCCGACACCGCGGCGGGGCCGGCCTTCACCCTTGGGTTCGCGTTGTTCTGCGTGACGCTGCTGATGAACATCCTCGCCTTGCGGCTGGTGCGCCGCTACCGTGAAATGTACGAATGAGGACGCCCGCCATGGACGAGACATCCCCCAAGCTCGCGCCCTTCACCGACACCCCCGCCTCGGCCCGCCGCGCCAAGGCGCGCCGCCGCTCGGAAAAGCGGCTGAAGGCCTATGGCATCACCGCGATCGGGCTGGCGGCGCTGGCGCTGGTCGTGCTGTTGAACTCGGTGGTCTTCAAGGCGGTGGGGGCGCTGACGGAAACCTATCTGACGCTGCCCGTCACGCTGGACGCGGCCAAGCTGGACCCCGAAGGCACGCGCGATCCGAAAACCATCCTGCGCGCCGATTTCTCGGGCCTGTCCAAGGAAGTGCTGCGCGAGCAATTCCCCCAGGTCAAATCCCGCAGCGCCAAGCGCGAGCTTTACGACCTGCTGTCTTCGGGGGCGAGTTTCGAGCTGGCGCAGAAAGTGTCGGCCAATCCGGCGCTGCTGGGTCAGACCATCGAATACAGGTTTCTCGCCTCGGATGTGGCCGACCTTTATTTCAAGGGCGCCTACGGTGGGCTGTCCAAGCAGCCCGAAACCGGCAGCCTGAGCATCGCGCCCGAAGGCAAGACCTTTGCCGTCACGCTCAGCAATGCGGCCTTCGTTCCCGCGCTGGAGGCGCTCAAGGCCGATCTGCTGGACGACGCCGCCCGGCTGCGGCGGCAGGCGGTGCTGCAGGACAATGGCGTCAACGTGTTCCGCAGCCGCGCGGAAAAAGCCACCGACCCCGACCAGAAGGCCGAATATCTGGCCCAGGTCGACCAGCGCAGCGCGGCGCGGGACGCCCTGCTCGCCAAGGCGCAGGAGATGGAGGACCGCGCCCGCGCCGACGGCGGCACCGAAAAGCTGGGCGCCGACAACGCCTCGGTCCTGCTGCGCGCGAATGGCGGCTGGTTCAAGCTGACCGAGCTGAGCGCCTCGGGCGGACTGGCGCAGATGCTGGCGCCCCCCGACGAACCGGTGAACGCGTCCACCGACTGGACGCTCTATTTCACCGACCTGCCGGAGCAAAGCCGCAAGGTATCGGACGAGCAGATCGTCTGGCTTGAAACCCTGAAATCCGAGGGCCGCGTGGACACGGTGTTCAACACACGCTTCTTCACCGCCTCCGACAGCCGGGAGCCGGAGCTTGCGGGCATCTGGGGCGCCGCGGTGGGCTCTTTCTGGACCATGCTCGTGACCTTTGCGCTGGCCTTTCCCATTGGCGTGCTGGCCGCGATCTATCTGGAGGAATTCGCGCCGCGCAATCGCTTCACCGATTTCGTCGAGGTCAATATCAACAACCTCGCGGCGGTGCCCTCGATCGTCTTCGGTCTGTTGGGGCTGGCGGTGTTTCTGGGCGTCTTCGGGGTGCCGCGTTCCGCACCGCTGGCGGGCGGCATCGTGCTGGCGCTGATGACGCTGCCCACGGTGATCATCGCCAGCCGTGCGTCGATCCGCGCGGTGCCGCCCTCGATCCGCGACGCGGCGCTGGGGCTCGGCGCGTCCAAGCTGCAAAGTTCGTTCCACCATGTGCTGCCGCTGGCGATGCCGGGCATCCTGACCGGCACGATCATCGGCATGGCACAGGCGCTGGGGGAAACCGCGCCGCTGATCCTGATCGGCATGGTGGCCTTCATCGTGGACGTGCCCGGCGGCATCCTGGACAGCGCGACGGTGCTGCCGGTGCAGGTCTACCGCTGGTCCGACTTTCCCGAACGCGCCTTCGAGGCGCGCACATCGCTGGCGATCGTCGTGCTGCTGATCTTTCTGATCCTCATGAACGCCCTGGCAATTTTCCTGCGCCGCAGGTTTGAACGCAGATGGTAGGAACTGGCTCGATGAACAACACACAATTGCGAAACGCGGCACAGCCGACGGAGGAGCCCGCCACAGGCGCCGTTGCAACCGACGGGGCAGGGGCCGCCGATGCCGATGCCGCCCGCAGCAAGATTTCCGCGCGCAACGTCAATGTCCACTACGGTTCGACCCACGCGATCCGCGATGTGGATGTCGAGATCCTGGACAAGACCGTCACCGCCTTCATCGGGCCGTCGGGCTGCGGCAAATCCACCTTTCTGCGCTGCATCAACCGCATGAACGACACCATCGACGGCGCGGTCGTCGACGGCACCATCCTGCTGGACGGCCATGACATCTATGACCGCGCCGTCGACCCGGTGCAGCTGCGCGCCAAGGTCGGCATGGTGTTCCAGAAACCCAACCCGTTTCCGAAATCCATCTACGACAACATCGCCTACGGCCCCCGCATCCACGGACTTGCCAAGAACAAGTCGGAACTCGACGAAATCGTTGAGAAATCCCTGCGTCGCGGCGCCATCTGGGATGAGGTGAAGGACAGGCTGCACCAGCCGGGCACCAGCCTGTCGGGGGGTCAGCAGCAGCGGCTGTGCATCGCGCGCGCCATCGCCACGGCGCCCGAGGTGCTGCTGATGGATGAACCCTGCTCCGCGCTGGACCCGATCGCCACGGCCCAGGTCGAGGAACTGATCGACGATCTGAGCTCGCGCTATTCGGTGGTGATCGTCACCCATTCCATGCAGCAGGCGGCGCGGGTCAGCCAGAAGACAGCGTTTTTCCACCTCGGCAATCTGGTCGAATATGGCGACACGACCACGATCTTTACCAAACCCGGCGACAGCCGCACCGAATCCTACATAACCGGCCGTATCGGCTGAGGAGGTCCGCCCATGTCAGACTACGCTCATATCGCTTCGGCATTCGACCGCGACCTGGAATCCATTCAGGCGATGATCATGAAGATGGGCGGGCTGGTCGAGGCCGCGATCCAGGATGCGTCCAAATCGCTCGATACCCGCGACGAGGAGCTGGCCGAGCAGGTGCGCCGCGCCGACAAGCGCATCGACGCGCTAGAGGATGAGGTCAACATCGCCGCCGCGCGGCTGATCGCCTTGCGTGCGCCCACCGCCGGCGATCTGCGCATGGTGCTGAGCGTGATCAAGATCAGCGCCAATCTGGAACGTGTGGGCGATTACGCCAAGAACATGGGCAAGCGCACATCGGCGCTGGTGCAGATGGACCAGATCGAAGGCGCGGGCGGCGCGATCCGGCGCATGTCGCGCGCGGTCGAGGCGATGCTGAAGGACGCGCTGGACGCCTATGTGCAGCGCGACGCCGATCTGGCCGAGGACGTGCGCCAGCGCGACGCCGATGTCGATCAGATGTACAATGCGCTCTTTCGTGAATTCGTAACCTTCATGATGGAAGATCCCCGCAACATCACGGCCTGCATGCACCTGCATTTCATCGCCAAGAATATCGAACGCATGGGCGACCACGTGACCTCGATCGCGGAACAGGTGATCTATACCGTCAACGGCGAAATGCCCGAGGAAAGCCGCCCCAAGAGCGACCGCACCAGCTATGAGGGGCTGGAACCCAGATGAGACGCGCCTCCGACACGCCCACGGTTCTGGTGGTCGAGGATGAGCCCGCACAGCGCGAGGTGCTCGCCTACAACCTGGAGGCCGAGGGCTTTCGCGTCTTGCAGGCCGACAATGGCGAGGACGCGATGCTGCTGGTGGCCGAGGATCCGCCGGACATCATCGTGCTGGACTGGATGATGCCGAACCTGTCGGGGATCGAGGTGTGCCGCAGGTTGAAGACCCGTACGGAAACCAAGGCGATCCCGGTCATCATGCTGTCGGCACGCTCGGAAGAGGTCGACAAGGTGCGCGGCCTGGAAACCGGCGCCGACGATTACGTGGTCAAACCGTATTCGGTGGTGGAACTGATGGCCCGCGTGCGCGCCCAGCTGCGCCGGGTGCGCGCTGCGGCGGTGGGCGAAAGCCTTGTCTTCGACGACATCCTGCTGGATGCGGAAACGCACAAGGTGTTCCGCGCGGATCAGATCCTGTCGTTGGGACCGACCGAGTTTCGTCTTCTGGCGACCTTCATGGAAAAGCCGGGCCGCGTCTGGAGCCGCGAACAGCTGCTGGACCGGGTCTGGGGCCGCGACATCTATGTCGATACGCGGACTGTGGATGTGCATATAGGACGGCTGCGCAAAGCCTTGCGCCAGCACGGCGGCGACGATCCGTTGCGCACCGTAAGGGGCGCCGGTTACGCTCTGGGTTAAATCCTATAATCGATATTATGTGTTAATTTTCGGTTAACGCTCACGTGCACCGGGCGCGCGCGCGTAACCTCACGATTTTGTGATGTGACAGCAACTTGTATCCAGCCTTGACGATGTAGAGGCTGCTTTCATAAGATTTTTCAGTCGCGTAAGTCGGTTTGCCTTTCGCAACCCGGGTACAGGTTATGAGTATTTTTTTATCGACACATCCTATCGCAATTCCCGTGTTCAGATGCTGACCGAGCATCTGCACCGCCTCATCAATTCGGAGAGCAGCGAGGCCGCTTGGGCACTGCACCGAAAACTGATGGAAGATTTCGGATTCGATCGGCTCATCTACCGCGTGGTGCGCAGCTTTTCGCACAGTGCCGAAGGCGAAGGTGACGATGTCGTCACCCTGTCCAGTCACCCCGAGAGCTATTTCAACGGGTATATGGAGAATGAGTTCTACAGATATGCGCCCACCGTACGCTGGACGCGCGAACATGCCGGTGCGTGCAGTTGGCGCTGGGTTCAGGAAGAAGACGCCGCCGGTCGATTAAGCGACATCGAGCGCAAGGCCCATGCGTTCAATCAAAAGATGGGTGTAACCGCCGGATATACCGTAAGCTTTCTCAATCTCTCGGTCCGCGCCAGTGGCGGAATCGCCTTGACCGCGCGCCATGGGCTCAGCCAGGACGACGTCGATGGGATCTGGAACAGCGATGGTGACTATATCCTCCTGATCAACAAGATCCTGCATCTGAAGCTGCTGCAACTGCCCGTCGCCGGGTCGCTTTCCCCGCTGACCCTGCGCCAGCGCGAGGTGCTGGAATGGGCGGCCGAAGGCAAGACCGCGCAGGACATCGCCATGATCATGGATCTGACCCGCCCCACGATCGAGAAACACCTGCGGCTGGCGCGGCAGAACCTCAAGGTCGACAACACGGCGCAGGCGGTGATGAAGGCGATGAACACCAATCAGATCTTCTGCACCATGCCGTCCACCCTGAGCTTTACGTAGGGGAAGGTATGGATTCCGTTACTTTAATGACGCCACGTAACTATGCATAATACCCCAGTTCCGTGAGTGGTGGCATTAGCCAAGGAACCTAAGTGTCTGGGAAGGCCTGCTAATTCCAGGCGCAATCAGACACCCGGGCAACCGGACGTTGGTGTCGGCGGGGTATTGTGTGACCGTCGACACCGACACCTTCTTGCCAGCTCCCTCATCCCCGATAGACGGGCAAGAAAAAAACGGCGCGACCAGGTCGCGCCGTTTGCTTTCGTGATGCCGATGGGCGCGCCGGGATCAGGCGTTCATCTTCGCCACTTCTTCGGCGAAGTTTTCGGCTTCTTTTTCAATGCCTTCACCAACCGCCAGGCGGACGAACCCGGTGATCTCGACGCCGGCTTCCTTGGCGGCCTCTGCAACCGTCTGGTCGGGATTGACGACAAAGGCCTGCCCCAGCAACGTGACTTCGGACAGGAACTTCTTCATCCGGCCTTCGATCATCTTTTCGATGACCTGTTCGGGCTTGCCCGATTCGCGCGCCTGTTCGGTCAGCACGGTCTTTTCGCGCTCGACCAGCGCGGGGTCCAGATCGGCCTCGCCCAGCGACGCGGGATTGGCGGCGGCGACATGCATGGCAATCTGACGGCCGATGCCGTTGTCGGTGCCCTTCATCGCGACCAGGACGCCGATCTTGCCCATGCCTTCGGCAACCTGGTTGTGGACATAGGCGGTCACGCTCTCGCCGCTGACCTTGGCCATCCGGCGGATGGTCATGTTCTCGCCGATGGTGGCGATCTTGTTGGTCAGCACATCCTCGACGGATGTGCCCTCGACCTGCTGGGATTTCAGCGCCTCGACGTCGTCGACGTTCAGCGCGGCGCGGGCGAAATCGGCGACCATCTTCTGGAATTCGGCGTTCTTGCCGACGAAATCGGTTTCCGAATTCACCTCCAGGGCGACGGCATTGCCGTCTTCCAGCGCCACGGCGACCAGACCTTCGGCGGCGGTGCGACCGGATTTCTTGGCGGCCTTGGCCAGCCCCTTGGTGCGCAGCCAGTCGACGGCCGCATCCATGTCACCATCGGTTTCCGTCAGGGCCTTCTTGGCGTCCATCATGCCTGCGCCCGTGGTGTCGCGCAGTTCCTTGACCATTGCAGCGGTGATTGCCATTTGCGGCTCTCCTCGAAATGGGGTGTGGGGGCCGGATCGGACCCCTGCCCGACCCGAAAATTCAGCTCGACAAACGGCGATCAGCCCTTGTTTTCAAGCTCGTAGGGCGCATCCTTGGCGATCGCGTCGTTCGACACTGTCTCGTCCGACGCCTGGCCGACCTCGACGCCTTCGGCCGGGGCTTCTTCAAGCGCCTCTTCCTCGGGGGCGACTTCCATTTCACCGATGTCGATGCCGGCGGCGCCCATCTGGGCGGTCATGCCGTCAAGCGCGGCTCGGCTGACCAGATCGCAGTAAAGCGCAATGGCGCGGGCCGCGTCGTCGTTGCCGGGAATGATATAGTCGATGCCATCGGGCGAGGCGTTGGAATCGACGATGGCGACGACCGGGATGCCCAGTTTCTTGGCTTCCTTGATGGCCAGGTCTTCCTTGTTCACGTCGATGATGAACAGCAGATCCGGCACGCCGCCCATTTCGCGAATACCGCCCAGCGACGCCTGAAGCTTGGTCTGCTCGCGTTCCATCGACAGACGCTCGCGCTTGGTCAGACCCTCGGCGCCGATTTCCATCTGCTCGTCGATGGCCTTCAGGCGGTTGATCGAGTTCGACACCGTCTTCCAGTTGGTCAGCGTGCCGCCCAGCCAGCGGTGGTTCATGTAGTATTGCGCGCACCGCTCCGCGGCATCGGCGACGGGGCGCTGCGCCTGACGCTTGGTGCCCACGAACAGGATGCGGCCGCCCTTGGCGACGGTTTCGCGCACGACGTTCAGCGCGGCGTCCAGCATCGGGACGGTCTGCGTCAGGTCGAGAATGTGAATGCCGTTCTTGTCACCATAGATGAATTCGCCCATGCGGGGATTCCAACGCTGGGTCTGGTGACCAAAGTGAACGCCAGCTTCCAGAAGCTGACGCATAGTGAAATCAGGGAGCGCCATGTCCATGTTCCTTTTCCGGTTTGCGCCTCGGCGGGGGTTCAGAGCGTTCGCTCAACCGGCGGACCTTGCGGGATGTCTCCCCGCGCGGCCCAGGCCCCGCCTGTGAAGTGTGGGCGGGTTAGGCCAACGCGGCCCGCTTTGCAAGCGCAATCGACGCGGGGCGGCGCAATCGCGCCTTGATGCGCCAGCCCGCATCTGATCGAACGGAGGGCATGAACAGCCAGCCTGACATATTGTGCATCGGTTCCGTGCTTTGGGACATCATCGGCCGATCCGCCAGCCACATGCGGGCGGGCGCGGACGTGCCGGGGCGGATCACCCGCCTGCCCGGCGGTGTCGCGCTGAACGTCGCGATGACGCTGCAACGATTCGGCCTGCGGCCCGCGCTCCTGAGCGTGCTGGGCAGCGATGCGGAGGGGCGCGAGCTGCTGGCCGCCTGCACGCGTCTCGGGCTTTTGACCGAACATCTCTATATCTCCGCCGATCTGCCCACCGATCGCTACATGGCGGTGGAGGGCGGCAACGGGCTGATCGCGGCCATCGCCGACGCCCATTCGCTGGAAGCCGCGGGCGCGCGCTATCTGGCGCCGCTGATGGACGGCCCGCTTGGCAGCAGCAAGGCGCCCTACCCCGGCCTGATCGCCATCGACGGCAATCTGACCACCGCGCTGCTGGCCGAAATTGCCGGGCACCCCGCCTTTGCGCGCGCGGATCTGCGGCTGGCGCCTGCATCGCCCGGCAAGGCGGAGCGTCTGCTGCCGCTGCTGCCGCACCCGGGCGCGACCACCTATGTGAACCTCGAAGAGGCTTCCATCCTGTGCCAGCGGCCCTTCGCCGACACGCGCAGCGCGGCGCAGGCGTTGCTCGACCGGGGCGCGACGCGCGTATCGGTCACCCATGGCGACGCGCCCGCCACCCATGGCGGCCCCGACGGGCTGCTCAGCATGACGCCGCCTGCGGTTCTGGTCACCCGCGTGACCGGCGCGGGCGACACGTTCATGGGGGCGCATATCGCGGCCGAATGGCGCGGCGCCGATCCCGAGGCCGCGCTGAAAGACGCGCTGACCGCCGCCGCCCTTTACGTATCCGGAGATACCGCCCTATGACCTTCCCGCCCGCCCCCACCGCCAGGATCGCGCCGCAGCTGTCCGCCGAGGTCGCGCGCGCGCTGCGCGACGGGCTGCCTGTCGTGGCCCTGGAAAGCACGATCATCACCCACGGGATGCCCTACCCCGGCAATCTGGAAACCGCGCTGAAGGTGGAACAGGCGGTGCGCGATGCGGGCGCCGTTCCCGCCACCATCGCGGTTCTGGGCGGGCAGCTGCGCGTCGGGCTTGGTCGGGAGGAGCTGGAATCGCTGGCGCGGATGCGCGACGTGATGAAGCTGTCGCGCGCGGATCTTGCGGTCTGCATGGCGCTGGGGCGCAACGGCGCCACGACCGTTGCCGCCACGATGATCGCGGCCGCCCTATCGGGGATCGAGGTCTTCGCCACGGGCGGCATCGGCGGCGTTCACCAAGGCGCCGAGGACAGTTTCGACATTTCCGCCGATCTGGACGAACTGGCGCAGACGCCGGTGACGGTCGTGGCCGCGGGCCCGAAGGCCATTCTGGACATCCCGAAAACGTTGGAGGTGCTGGAAACCTCCGGCGTGCCGGTCATCACCTATGCCTCCGACGATTTCCCCGCCTTCTGGTCGCGCAGCAGCGGGCTGCCCGCCGCGCTGCGGCTCGACACGCCCGCGGAGATCGCAGCGGCACATCGGATGCGCGCGGCGCTGGGGCTTGCGGGCGGGCAGCTCGTGGCGAACCCGGTGCCGGCCGCGCATGAGATCCCCCGCGACACCATGCGCCCGATCATCGAACGCGCGACAGCCGACGCCGAGGCACAGGGCATCACCGGCAAGGCGGTCACACCGTTCCTGCTGGACCGGATCTACACGCTTACCGAAGGGCGGTCGCTGGCGACCAATATCGCGCTCGTGCTCGACAACGCGCAGCTGGCCGCACGCATCGCCGCCGCCCTGCGCTCCCCCACCACGGCACCCGCCCCGACCCGCCCGGACGCGCCGCAGGACGGTTTCCCGTCCGGCACACCACTTTAAGGCCGTGACAGCAGGGGCGCGCGCCGCTATGGCCTGCCAGGTGACGCGGCGGCATTGCAGTCTGGCTGCGCTGCCCATACCCTCTTGTCAAAGATCTGGACACCGCAAACAGCCATGACCAAGAAAGAGCCGGACGACCGTCCAGAGATCAAACGCCGCCGTCCCGGCATCTTTGCCCGGCTGCGCAGCAGCTTTCTCGCCGGTCTGATCATCGTCGTTCCCGTCGCGCTGACAATGTGGCTGGTATGGACCGTCACCGGCACCATCGACAGCTGGGTGCTGCCGCTGGTGCCCCATCAGCTGCAACCCTCGCAATATATCGGGATAAACCTGCGCGGCGTGGGCGTGGTGATCTTCCTGATCTTCACGGTGGTGATGGGCTGGCTGGCGAAGGGGTTCCTGGGCCGGTCGCTGATCCGGCTGGGCGAGGGCATCGTCGACCGCATGCCGGTGGTCCGCTCGATCTACAACGGCCTCAAGCAGATCGTGGAAACCGCGCTCAGCCAGGGCGAAACCTCCTTCGACAAGGCCTGCCTGGTGCAATATCCGCGCGAAGGCATCTGGGCGCTGGCCTTCGTCTCCACCTCCGCCAAGGGCGAGGTGCGCGCGCGCATCCCGACGGAGGAGAACATCCTGTCGGTATTCCTGCCCACCACGCCCAATCCCACCTCGGGGTTCCTGCTGTTCGTGCCGGAGCGCGACGTCATCTATCTGGACATGACCGTAGAGAGCGCGGCGAAACTGGTGATCTCGGCCGGGCTCGTCTATCCGAACCCCAAGGACCCGACCAAGCCGTCCGTGCCCGCCTCTTCGCTCGACGCCGAAGACCGGCCCGGATGATGGCCCGGAATGACGGCCCGAATGATCACACGATGCCGACAATGACGTCACATGGAACGCCGACCGGCAGGGCGACGATCCGATGACAGCCCTCTCCGGTGCGGCGCTGACCGGATTTCTGACCGGGTTTTCGCTGATCCTCGCGATCGGGGCGCAGAACGCCTTCGTGCTGCGCCAGGGGCTGATGCGGCGCCATGTGCTGCCGCTGTGCCTGGTCTGCGCGGGCTCCGACGCGTTGCTGATCGCGGCGGGTGTGGCGGGGTTCGCGACGATCATCGGCCTGTGGCCCTGGCTGCCCGACGCGATGGCACTGGGCGGGGCGCTGTTCCTGCTGGTCTATGGCGCACTGCGGCTGCGGGCCGCCTGGGCCGGATCGGAAGCGGTGGATCTGTCGGGCGAGACCGGCAGCCTGTCGCGCACGCTGGCCGTGGCGCTGGCGCTGACCTGGTTGAACCCGCATGTCTATCTCGACACGCTGGGTTTGATCGGGGCGATTTCCACCAGCTATGCCGCCCTGCCCGCGAAGCTTGCCTTCGGGATCGGGGCGACCACGGCGTCCTTCGTGTTCTTCTTCGCGCTTGGCTATGGCGCGCGGCTTCTGGCGCCCGTCATGTCGCGCCCGGCCGCCTGGCGCATTCTGGATCTGATGATCGCGCTGGTGATGTGGGGCATCGCGCTGGGGCTGCTGCGCGGGGTCATGGCATGACGGGGCCGGTTCCCGCCACCGCAGGCGAGGGGTTTCTCTTTGAAGCACATCCACTTCGAGAGCTTATTTAACCGAAAACCCTGCCTGATTCGCGCGGCCGTCGCCCTGCGTTCCAGCCCCGGATCGTGGCGACAACAAGGCGCTCCGCCACAGTAAAAACGCAATTTTTCCTCAATTTAGCACAAAAAAAACGCCCGCGCGAAGCGGGCGTTAAGTTATTGAGGCAGGTTTCATACAGGCAAGAAACCTATCGAGCAGTAAGTTTGTTATAAGCGTTTCCACGCCGGAGTCCAACCTAAAAGTTTGATATGTCACAAGGTGCTGGTTAAAGTTCTTCCAGCAAAACAAGGGACGATGAGGATTGTTGCCGTTATGAAATCACTGTTTTTACCGGCGCTTCGGGCAGGCCTCCTGGCCGCGACGCTGGCAGCGGCCCCCGCGGCGCTCTGGGCGCAGCCCCAGCATGGCATCGCCATGTATGGCGAGCCTGCCCTGCCCGCCGATTTCAAATCCCTGCCGCAGGTCAATGCCCAGGCGCCCAAGGGCGGGCGCATCGCGATCGGTGAATCGGGCGGGTTCGATTCGATGAACCCCTACATCCTGAAGGGGCGCGCGCCCTGGGGTGTGCAGACCCTGGTGTACGAAACCCTGATGGGGCGCAACTACGACGAGCCGTTCACGCTTTACGGCCTGCTGGCCGAGACGGTCGAAACCGATCCCGATCGCACCTGGGTCGAATTCACCCTGCGCCCCGAGGCAAAGTTTTCCGACGGCAGCCCCGTCACCGTCGAGGATGTGATCTGGTCCTACGAAACCGTGGGCACCGAGGGATCACCGCGCTACACCGGCTCCTGGAGCCAGGTGAAATCCATCGAGAAGACCGGCCCGCGCAGCCTGAAGATCACCTTCGCGGAAAAGAACCGCGAACTGGCGTTGCTGATGGGCCTGCGGCCGGTCCTGAAAAAGGCGCAGTGGGAAGGGCGCGATTTCACGCAGTCCTCTCTCGACATCCCGATCGGCTCCGGCCCCTATACAGTTGGCGAGTTCGAGCCGGGACGGTACATCGAATTCAAGCGCAACGAGGATTACTGGGGCAAGGACGTGCCCTTCATGCAGGGCCAGGCCAATTTCGACATTGTGCGCTACGACTACTTCGGCGACGGCGGTGTGGTGTTCGAGGCGTTCAAGGCGGGGGTGATCGACACCTACCGCGAATTCAACGAGGCCAAGTGGGAGTCGTCCTACGATTTTCCGCGCGTCACATCGGGCGAGATCGTCAAATCCGAGATCCCGCATCAGCGCCCCTCCGGCATCGAGGGCTTCGTGATGAACACGCGCAAGGACAAGTTCAAGGACTGGCGCGTGCGCGACGCGCTGATCCACGCCTTCAACTTCGAATTCATCAACGAAACGCTGAACGGCGGGAAAAAGCCGCGCATCACCTCCTATTATTCCAACTCCGTGCTCAGTATGGATCACGGCCCCGCCGAAGGCGCCGTGCGCGCGCTGCTGACCCCCTATGAGGACAGCCTGCTTCCCGGCGCGATCGAAGGCTACGATCTGCCGGTTTCCGACGGCTCGGAAGCCAACCGGCGCAACATCCGCAAGGCGCTGAAACTGTTCGAGCAGGCGGGCTGGACGATCCAGGACGGCGTGATGAAGAACGCCGACGGCACGCCCTTTACCTTCACCATCCTGCTGCAACAGGGGGCCTCCGAAGGGCGCTCGATCGCCACGATCTACATCGAAGCGCTGAAACGCCTTGGGATCGCCGCCAAGCTTGAGGTCATCGACAGCGCGCAGTTCAAGGAACGCACCACCGATTACGATTTCGACATGACCTATTACTGGCGCGGCCTGTCGCTCAGCCCCGGTTCCGAACAGATGCTCTACTGGGGGTCCGACGGGGTCGACACCCCCGGCACCCGCAACTGGATGGGCATGTCCAGCCCCGCCGCCGAAGCGATGATCGACCGGATGCTGAACGCCACCGACCGGCAGGCGTTTCTGGCCGCGACCAAGGCGCTGGACCGCATCCTGACCACCGGGCGCTACGTCATCCCGATCTGGTTCCGCGACATCTCGACCATTGCCCACATCAAGGAGCTGAAGTTCCCCGACAAGATCCCGATGTACGGCGACTGGCTGGGGTTCCAGCCCGATGTCTGGTGGTATGAAAAGGGCTGAGGGCGAAGGACGCACCCGAGAGTGAGAGGGCGGCATCGAAAGGTGCCGCCCTCTTCACGTCAGCTCCCCCTTGCCCGTCGCGCGCCTGTGGAACCATCCCCGGCCCCAGCGATTGGTCTCAGGTAACAGGCAGCGACCTTCCGCAATGCCCAAAAGGACGTCAGGAATACCTCATGGATTGGAACACCGTTTCTCGTAACTGGTCTGCTTTTCACGAAAGCATCCTTCAGCGCTGGCCCGGGGTGGAGGAAAACGATCTGATCCGCATCGACGGCGACCGCGCCGTCTTCGAAGGTCTGATCGCCAAGACCGTCGGGATATCGGGAAGCGAGGCGCGCGAAGAGATCTCGCAGTGGCTCGAAGGCGGCATCCCCTCGGACGTGGTGATGGACGAGCATCACGACAACGTCTCGATCACGCAAAGCGCCCGCCACATCCCCGAGGGCGAGGACGTCTACGCCGAAGACCGCGATTTCGGCGATGACGACACGAACGAGCCCCCCGTCGGGCGCGAAAGCTGACGATCCGCGCAGGGTCGTGCCGCCGTTCAGGCACCTTTCGGGCGCGGTTGCACGTCTTGCAACCGCGCTGAGCTGGGCGTAGCAGGTGGCCCCATGTTATCGCTTTACGACAATGGCGCGCCTGCCCCCTGCCCGCCCGGGTTCAACATGGCCGCCCATGTGCTGGCCCCTGCCGAACGCACGCCCGCGAAGACCGCGCTGACGGTCCTGTCGGCAGGCGTCGAGGGCGCGGCAGGTCCGTTCGAGGACTGGAGCTTCGCGGCGCTCAGGGCGGCCGTGCTCGGCACCGCCGCGGCGCTGCGGGCCTCGGGCCTCAAGGGTGGCGATGTGGTGGCGCTCAGGCTGGGCAACACGGTCGATTTTCCGATCGCCTATCTGGGCTGTATCGCGGCCGACATCGTGCCGGTGCCGCTGTCCTCTCAACTGACGGCGCATGAGCTGCGCCCGATGCTGGCCGAGCTTGCGCCGCGCGCCATCGCCCATGACCCGCGTTTGACGCTGCCCGAAGACGCGTGTGGCGCGGCGATGCCGCTCGATCTGCGCACGCTGCGCGACATGCGTGCCCACGCCCCGATGGCCCCGGTACCGGGCGATCCCGACCGGCTGGGCTATATCGTCTATACCTCGGGCACCTCCGGCAAGCCGCGCGCGGTCATGCACGCGCACCGCGCGGTCTGGGCGCGCCAGATGATGTGGCGCGACTGGTATGATCTGCGCGCCGACGACCGGCTGCTGCACGCGGGGGCCTTCAACTGGACCTACACGCTGGGCACCGGCCTGATGGACCCCTGGGCGGCGGGCGCCACGAGCCTGATCGCGGCGGAAGGCACCGCCATCGCCTCCCTGCCCGCGCTGCTGCGCGCCAGCCGCGCCACGCTTTTCGCCGCCGCGCCGGGCGTTTACCGCAAGCTCCTGACCCCCGCGCCCGCACCAGGTGAGCCCGAAACCACTGGTCCCGAAACTTCTGCGTCCGGTACGAATTGCAATGCCGCGCCGGGGCCGCACATGCTCCGCCTGCCGCTGCCCCATCTGCGCCACGCGCTGTCGGCGGGCGAAAAACTGCCGCAAGCGCTGGCCTTGGCCTGGCAAGAGGCGACGGGCACCCGCATCTATGAGGCGCTGGGCATGTCCGAATGTTCCACCTTCGTGTCGTCCTCGCCCACCCGCCCCGCTGGTGCCGCCAGTGCAGGCCTGCCCCAGCGCGGCCGCCGCCTGGCCGTGCTCGACCAGGCGGGCGCGCCGGTTCCGCGCGGCACGCCCGGCACGCTGGCCGTGGCCGACACCGACCCTGGCCTCATGCTCGGCTATCTGGGCCAGCCCGCGGACACCGCCGCGCGCTTTCATGCGGGCTGGTTTCTGACCGGCGACACCGTCACCATGGATGCGCATGACGAGATCACCTATCTGGGCCGGTCGGACGACATGATGAACGCGGGCGGCTACCGGGTCTCGCCGCTAGAGGTCGAAGCCGCCTTCGCGGATTTCGCCGGGCTGACCGGCGCCGCCGCCGCCGAGGTGCGGGTCAAGGCGAATACGCATGTGATCGCGCTCTTCTACACTTCGGACGCCCCCCTGCCGGACGCCGTGCTGGCCGAACACGCCGCACGGCATCTGGCGCGCTACAAGACGCCCCGGATCTACATGCACCTGGACGCATTGGCGATGAACGCCAACGGAAAACTGAACCGCCGCGCGATGCGGCAAGCCTATGAGGCCCGCCATGATCAAGCTTGATATCCTTTCCGATCCCATCTGCCCCTGGTGCTACATCGGCAAGAACAACCTGGATCGCGCGCTGCTGGATCACCCCGATCACCCCTTCACGATCGAATGGCACCCGTTCCAGCTGAACCCGGAAATGCCCGCGGGCGGCATGGACCGCCGCGACTATCTGGAACAGAAATTCGGCGGCAAGGAAGCGGCCGTGCGCGTCTATTCCAGGATCGAGGACGCGGCGCGCGCGGCCGGGCTGGAGCTTGACTTCGGCGGCATCAAACGCACGCCCAACACGCTCGATGCCCATCGTCTGATCCACTGGTCCGGGCTGGAAGGCCGACAGACCGCCACCGTGACCCGGCTGTTCAGGGCCTATTTCGAAGAGGGCCGCGATATCGGCGACAAGGGCGTGCTGCTTGACATAGCGCAGTCGGTGGGCATGGACGCGGATGTCACCGAGCGCCTGCTGAACGGCGACGCCGACGCGCAAGACATCCGCGAACGCGACGCCCACGCGCGCGCGCGGGGCGTCTCCGGCGTGCCCACCTTCGTGCTGGCCAATCAGCATGTCATGTCCGGCGCACAGCCGCCCGAGCTCTGGGCCAAGGTGATCGCCGAGATCGGCGAACAGCTGGAAGCCGGGCGATCGTGACGCCCCCGGATCCTCGGGCCAAACGCCCGGCCGGACCCGTGGCCGGCGGTTCATCCGCCGCCGCGCCGAACACCGCACGGGCTCCGGTCCAGTCGCAACGCGAATTCGTGGCGCTGATCGCCTTCGTCTTTGCCTCGGTCGCCTTCTCGATCGACGCGATGCTGCCCGCCATTTCCGACATGGCCCAGGCGCTGACGCCGCAGGCCCCCAACCGCGCGCAGCTGATCATCACCATGTTCCTGCTGGGCATGGGGGTCGGGACGCTGTTCACCGGGCCGTTGTCGGACAGCTTCGGGCGCAAACCGGTGATCTACGCGGGGCTCGCGCTTTACACGCTGGGGGCCATGGTCGCCTGGATGGCGCCGACGCTGGAGATGATGCTGCTGGGGCGTGCCCTGCAGGGTCTGGGCGCGTCGGGGCCGCGGGTCGTGGCGCTGGCCATCGTGCGCGACAGATACTCCGGCCGCGCGATGGCGCGCATCGTGTCTCTGGTCATGATGATCTTTACCCTGATCCCGGTGGTCGCCCCGTCGATCGGCGCGATGATGATCGCCTTATTCGGCTGGCGCGGGGTCTTTGCGGCCTTTGTCCTCTTCGCGCTCGTTCTGGCGGTCTGGGTCTGGGCGCGCCAGCCCGAAACCCTGCCGCGCGACCAACGGCGCCCGCTCAGGCTGAACCCCCTGTGGCGCGCATTATGCGAGGTTCTGCTGCACCGGCAGGTCATGCTGACCGTGCTGGTGCAGTCGCTGGCTTTCGGCGTGCTGTTCTCGGTGCTCGCAAGCTCGGCTCAGGTGTTCGATGTGACCTTCGATCGCGCCGCAAGCTTTCCCCTCTGGTTCGGCGGTATCGCGCTGGTCGCGGGCTCGGCCAGCCTGCTGAACGCCGCCCTGGTCGAACGCGTCGGAATGCGCTTCCTGATCAATGCCACCCTGCGGGGACATGTGCTGCTTTCGGGCGCGATGCTTATGGGGTTCGCCTTCGGGCTGTTGCCGCCGGGGTGGCAATTCCCGGCTTGGATCCTGTGGCAGACGTCGGTGTTCTTCATGGCCGGGCTGACGATCGGCAATCTCAACGCCCTCGCGATGGAGCCGATGGGCCATATCGCGGGCATGGCGGCATCGGTGGTGGGTGCGATTTCGACGGTTCTCGCAATGCTGATCGCCATTCCGATCGGGCTCAGCTTCGACGGGACGCCCGTGCCGCTGATCATCGGCGCCTTCGCCTGCGTGCTGCTCGGCGCGCTGCTGATGACGATGGTCCGACGCGAGCCACCCGACACCGCGCCGGGCGGATAGCGCCGCCGCCTCCGGCGGGAGTATTTCTGCCAAGAAGAAGCAGCGGCCGCGCCCATGCGCGAAAGCCCGGGCTTCTTCTCGGTCCAAATACTCCTGCCCGGGCTTTCCTCACCCCGAACTTCGCGTGGGGGGCATCCTACCTGGCCACTGGCGGAGTGCGCGCCCGCGCCGCCTTCTTTTGCGCCACGACCTTTTCGGCCAGATCGCGCGCCACGGCGAAGGCGCCCTTGATGCGGTCGCTTTCCTTGGGCCAGTCCTGCTGGATCACGATCTTGTTGTCCCTGACCTTGGCGGCGCCGCGCTGGTCGGTGATGAATTCGACCAGCCCGGACGGCGCGGCGAATTTGTCGTTGTGGAACTGGATCGTCACGCCGCGCGGGCCGCCGTCAAGCTTGGCGATGCCCGCGCGCTTGCACATCGCCTTGATGCGCACGATCAGCAACAGGGTGTTGACCTCCTTCGGCAGCTTGCCGAAACGGTCGATCAGCTCCGCGGCGAAGCCCTCCAGCTCCACCTTGGTGGTCAGCGAGGACAGGCGGCGGTAGAGGCCGAGCCGCACATCGAGGTCGGGCACGTAGTCTTCGGGGATCAGCACCGGCACGCCCAGATTGATCTGCGGCGCCCATTGATCGTCCGACTCCGACAGCCCCTCAAGTTCGCCCGAGCGGATCTTGGCCACGGCCTCCTCCAGCATCTGCTGGTAAAGCTCATATCCCACCTCGCGCACGTGGCCCGACTGCTCCTCGCCCACGAGATTACCGGCACCGCGAATGTCCAGATCCTGGCTGGCGAGCGTGAAGCCCGCGCCCAGGCTGTCGAGGCTGCCCAGCACGCGCAGCCGCTTCTCGGCGGCGGGGGTCAGCTTCATGCGTGGTTTCGTCGTCAGATAGGCGTAGGCGCGGGTCTTGGAGCGACCCACCCGGCCGCGGATCTGGTAGAGCTGCGCGAGGCCGAACATGTCGGCGCGGTGCACGATCATCGTGTTCGCGGTGGGGATGTCGAGACCGGATTCGACGATGGTGGTGGCCAGCAGCACGTCGTATTTGCCATCGTAAAAGGCATTCATCCGGTCATCCAGATCCCCGGCCGCAAGCTGGCCATGCGCCACGACGAAGCTGACCTCGGGGACCTGTTCGCGCAGGAACTCCTCGATCTCGGGCAGGTCGCTGACGCGCGGCACCACGAAAAAGCTCTGCCCGCCGCGATAGCGTTCGCGCAGCAGCGCCTCGCGGATGGTGACGGCATCGAATTCGGACACATAGGTGCGGATCGCCAGCCGGTCGACCGGCGGCGTACCGATGATCGACAGATCGCGCACCCCCGACAGCGACATCTGCAAGGTGCGCGGGATCGGCGTCGCGGTCAGCGTCAGCACGTGAATGTCGGAGCGCATTTCCTTCAGCCGCTCCTTGTGCTGCACACCGAAATGCTGTTCCTCGTCGATGATCAGCAGCCCGAGGTTCTTGAACCGCACCGATTTCGCCAGCAATGCGTGGGTGCCGATGACGATATCGACGGTGCCCCGGTTGATGCCGTCTCGGGTGGCCGCGGCCTCCTTGGCGGAGACGAAGCGCGACAGCTGGCGCACCTCCAGCGGAAAGCCGCGAAAGCGTTCGGCGAACCCCTTGTAGTGCTGGCGCGCCAGCAACGTCGTCGGTGCGATCACCGCGACCTGCGTGCCGGTCATCGCCGCGACGAAGGCCGCGCGCATCGCCACCTCGGTCTTGCCGAAGCCCACGTCGCCGCAGATCAGCCGGTCCATCGGGCGGCCCGAGGCCAGATCGCCGATCGTCTCCTCGATGGCGTTCAGCTGATCGTCGGTTTCCTGGTAGGGAAAGCGCGCGGAGAAGGCCGCCCACATATCCTCGGGCGGGTCCATGATCGGCGCGCGGCGCAGCGCGCGTTCGGCGGCGACACGGATCAGCCGGTCGGCGATCAGCCGGATGCGCTCCTTCAGCCTGGCCTTCTTGGCCTGCCAGGCGCCGCCGCCGAGCTTGTCGAGCATCCCCTCGTCATGGCCGAACCGGCTGAGCAGCTCGATGTTTTCCACCGGCAGGAAAAGCCGGTCGCCGCCCGCATATTCCAGCGAGATGCATTCATGCGGCGCGCCCATGGCGGTGATCGTCTCCAGCCCCATGTAGCGGCCGACGCCGTGGTCGACATGCACGATCAGATCGCCGGGGCTGAGGCTTTGCGCCTCGGTCAGGAAATTTTCGGCCCGTTTCTTGCGCCGCGCGCCGCGGATCAGCCGGTCGCCCAGCACATCCTGTTCCGAGATGACCGTGAGGCCGCGCCCCTCGAACCCCGCCTGAAGACCCCAGACCGCCAGAAACAGCCGCCCGTGCCCCTCGGGCACATCGCGCATGTCGTCGATGAAGACCGGATCGAGCAGATCTTCGTCTTCCATCAAGCCTTTAAGGCGCTCTCTCGCACCTTCCGAATAACTGGCGACGACGACATGGTTTTCTTTACGCCGCTTCGCAATATGATCGGCCAAGGCACCGAAAAGGCTTATGGATTCCTGCTGACGCTCGGGCAGGAAATTGCGCCCGATGCGCCCGCCCGCGTCGATCACGCCGGGGCCGGGGCCCTGCGGCAGCATGCGCAGCTGCATCACCCGCCGCCCCGACAGCGCGGCCTGAAATGCCGCATCGTCGAGGTAGAGAAGTTCCGGCGGGCTGGGTTTGTAGACGGTATCGAGCCGCCCCTTCTGGGTCATCGCCTCGCGCCGGTTGGAATATTGATCGGCGATGGTTTCCCAGCGCGACAGGCGGATCGCCTCGGTCTGGTCGTCCAGCACGACAGCCGCGTTCGGCACGTAATCCAGCAGCGTTTCGAGCCGTTCGTGAAAGAACGGCAGCCAATGTTCGACACCCTGCTGCTTGCGCCCCGCGCTGACTGCCTCATAGAGCGGATCGTCGGTGCCCGTCGCGCCGAATTCGATGCGGTAGTTCTGGCGGAACCGGGTGATCGAGGCCTCGTCGAGGATGACTTCCGACACCGGGGCCAGCTCGACCGTGCTCAGCTTTTCGGTCGTGCGCTGGGTGGCGGCGTCGAACCGGCGCGCCCCGTCCAGAACGTCGCCGAACAGATCCAGCCGCACGGGGCCCGCATCCCCCGGCGGGTAGATGTCGATGATCCCGCCGCGGATGGCGTAATCGCCATGTTCGGTCACCGTGGGCGATTGGGTAAAGCCCATGCGCACCAGAAAATCGCGAAGCGCCCCCTCGTCGATGCGCTGGCCGACCTGCGCGGTGAAACTCGCCCCCGCCAGCAGGTCGCGCGCGGGAATACGCTGGGTGATCGCGTTCACCGTCGTCAACAGGATGAACGGCCCCGACAGCCCCTGCGCCAGCGTGGCCAGCGTCGCCATCCGCGCGGCCGAAACATCGGCGTTGGGCGAGACCCGGTCATAGGGCAGGCAATCCCAGGCCGGGAAATCCAGCACCACCGTGTTGGGCGAGAAAAAGGCCAGCGCGTCGCGCATGGCGGCCAGCCGCCGGTCGTCGCGCGCGACATGGATCAGCGGCGCGGTGCCGCCGCGGTCCAGTTCCTTGAGCAGGACGCGGGCGTCGAACCCTTCGGGGGCGCCGCCGACGGTGATATGCGATGTATCCGACATGCCCGCGGGACGTACCCCCTTTGGCGGCGAAGTCAACTTCCCAATGCGCCGATGTTCAGGTTCTGCAACATGCCCCACATCGCGGTGACGAAAATCGAGAGCATGCCGATCACCTGAATCCAGAAGCGATGCCAGCGCAGGACCGGGAAAAGGGCGGGCCCGGTGATGTCCTGCGTCTCGATCCGGCGTGCGGTGCGGATCGACAGCGCCCCGACCGAGCTCATCGGCAGGAAGAGCAGAAACAGCGCCTGGCAGAACTCCACCCTGTAGACGAAACCGAGGATACCCAGCGCCGTCAGCGCAAAGGTCGACAGCCCCACCAGCCACATCCCCGACATGCGCGATATGAACAGCAGCCTGCGGGTGTAGATGCGGATCAGCACATCCACGTCGGCGGCGGCCTCTGCCCCGCCGGTGCGGGCGCGCTGGATCATGTCGAAGGGAACGCCGATCACCCAATGGCTGGCGGTCGACCACATCACCGCCAGAAAGATCCAGAACCACAGATTGGAGAACGATCGCAGGTCGATCAGTTCCGTCACGGCGCCGATTGCGTCCATCAATCTGCTTTCTCGTTCAGTTTCGCCGCACCATATCGCCGCGCAACGACAAGTTCCAGCCCCTCGGGACCCTTGAGATACCCGACGAAGCGTGCGAATTCCAGTGCAACGCAAAGGAACTCCGTCATGCCGCATTCGCCCGCCGCCTATCCCCGCTCACGCCTGCGCCGACAACGCCGCACCCCCGCCCTGCGCGTGCTGGTGCGCGAGAACGAGCTGCGCGTCTCGGACCTGATCTGGCCGGTCTTCGTGCGCGAGGGGCAGGATCTGGAGGAGCCGATCGCCTCGATGCCCGGAGTCGCGCGGCTGTCGATCGACCGCGTGGTGCGCGCCGCCGAAGAGGCCGTCGCCCTCGGCATCCCCGCGATCTGCCTGTTTCCCTACACCGATCCGGCGCTGAAGACGGCAGGCTGCGAAGAGGCCTGGAACCCCGAGAACCTTTCGAACCGGGCCGTGCGCGCGATCAAGGCGGCGGTCCCGGAGCTGACGGTGATGACCGACGTGGCGCTGGACCCCTATAACGCGCATGGCCACGACGGCATCGTGCGCGACGGCGTGATCCTGAACGACGAGACGGTCGAGGCGCTGGTGCGCATGGCGCTGGCGCAGGCCGAGGCGGGCGCCGATATCCTGGGGCCGTCCGACATGATGGACGGGCGCATCGGCGCCATGCGCGATGCGTTGGAACAGGCGGGCCACAAGGATACGCTGATCCTGTCCTATGCGGCCAAATACGCCTCCGGGTTCTACGGCCCCTTTCGCGATGCGGTCGGGGCATCGGGCGCGCTGAAGGGCGACAAATCCACCTATCAGATGGATGCGGGCAACACCGATGAGGCGATGCGCCTGGTGGCACGCGATCTGGCCGAGGGCGCCGACATGGTGATGGTCAAGCCCGGAATGCCCTATCTCGACATCTGCCGCCGGGTGAAGGAGGCGTTCCACGTGCCGACCTTCGCCTATCAGGTCTCCGGCGAATATGCGATGCTGGAGGCGGCCGCGCGCAATGGCTGGCTCGATGGCGACCGCGTGATGGCCGAAAGCCTGCTGGGCTTCAAGCGTGCGGGCTGCGACGGCGTACTGACCTATTTCGCCCCGCGCATAGCGCGTTTGCTGAACCAGTCCAGCTGATACGACAAAAAAGACGGCGGGAGACCGCCAATCGCCGTGTGATTTTGGTGACACCTCCCCCACGATCGTCTATACTTATAGGCGACCGGCCGTATAAGTCCGGCAAGAACAACCGAGGGCACGAAAAGATGAGCAGTATCAACCGGCGCTATTTTTTGCTGGCCGCAGGCGCGCTGACCACGACGACGGCGGCATGCAGCAACGGCATGGGCGGTCAGGGCGCGGATCGGCTGAATTTGCGGGTAGAAGCCGCCAAGGACTACATGTTCGCCAATATCCCCGGCACCCGCAACCTGGCGGACAAGGCAGCGGGCGTGCTGATCATGCCGCTGGTCACCAAGGCCGGGCTGGGCGTCGGCGGCAGCTACGGGCGCGGCGCCTTGCAGATCAACGGCGCGACGGTCGATTACTACTCCGCCACGCAGGCAAGTTTCGGCATCCAGATCGGCGCGCAGCAATACGCCCATGCGCTGTTCTTCATGACGCCCGAGGCGTTGGGCGACTTCCGTTTTTCTTCGGGCTGGGCGGCCGGCGCGGATGTCGAATATGCCGTCAGCGACCGCGGCAACAATCTGGGCGTGGATACCACCACCGTGCTGAACCCGGTGATCGCCGTGGTCTTCGGCCAGGCCGGGCTGATCGCGGGCGCCTCGATCGAAGGCACGAAATACACCCGCATCATCCCCTGACCCCGGAGGGCGGATCCCGTCGCCGCCCCCGCGGCGACGGACGCCCGCGTGCTAATCGTTGGCGGGCGGCTTGCCCAGATGCTTGCGCAGCCGCGACGGCGTTGATTTCTTTTTGTTCTTGTAGGGATTCTGATCGCTCTGCCCCCGGAAATACAGCCGGATGGGGGTGCCGGGCATGTCGAAATCCTCTCGCAGACCATTCACGAGATAACGCGAATAGCTGTCGGGCATCTTTTCGGGGTGCGAGCACATCACCACGAACCCCGGCGGGCGCGTCTTGGCCTGGGTCATGTAGCGCAGCTTGATCCGGCGGCCGCCCGGTGCGGGCGGCGGGTGGTTTTCCAGCATCCCCGTCAGCCAGCGATTCAGATGAGCCGTGGTGACGCGACGGTTCCAAACCTCATAGGCCCTGGCCACGGCTTCCTGAAGCCGGTCCATGCCGCGGCCCGTCCTGGCGGAGATCGTGATCAGCGGCGCACCGCGCAGCTGCGGCAGCAAACGCTCGAAAGCCTCTTTCAGCTCTTTCAGCTTAGCCTGTTTTTCGGGCTCCATATCCCATTTGTTGACAGCCACCACAACCGCCCGCCCCTCGCGCTCGGCCAGATCGGCGATGCGCAGATCCTGCTGCTCGAAGGGAATCTCCACGTCCAGCAGCACGATCACCACCTCGGCGAATTTCACCGCGCGCAGGCCGTCGGCGACCGACAGCTTCTCGACCTTGTCCTGCACCTTGGCGCGCTTGCGCATCCCGGCCGTGTCGAAGATGCGCACCGGAAGCCCGCCCCATTCCTGGGTGACCGAGATCGCATCGCGGGTGATCCCGGCCTCGGGGCCGGTCAGCAGGCGGTCTTCGCCCAGGATCGTGTTGATCAGCGTCGACTTGCCCGCGTTGGGCCGTCCCACGACCGCGATCTGCATCGGACGGGCGAGCGTCGGGACACGGGCGCTGATCTCGGCCGCGTCCGCCGCGTCGTCCTCGCCCTCGGGCAGGGTGACGTCGACCTCGGGCGCGTCGCGCGCGGCGGCGGCTTCATGCGCGTCGTAGATCGGGCGCAGCGCGTCGAACAGATCCTCCATGCCCTCGCCATGTTCGGCCGACAGGCGCAACGGCTCGCCCAAGCCCAGGCTGTAGGCTTCCAGCACACCGGCTTCGGCGGCATGGCCTTCGCCCTTGTTGGCGGCAAGGATCACATTGGCGGAGCGTTTGCGCAGGATCTCCGCAAAGACCTGATCGGCAGGCAGGATGCCCGCGCGCGCATCGACCATGAAAAGGCAGACATCGGCCATATCGACCGCGCGTTCGGTCAGGCGGCGCATCCGGCCTTGCAGCGATTCATCCGTCACCTCTTCGAGACCGGCGGTGTCGATGACGGTAAAGCGCAGATCGCCCAGCCGCGCCGCGCCCTCGCGCAGATCGCGGGTGACGCCGGGTTGATCGTCGACCAGCGCCAGACGCTTGCCCACCAGCCGGTTGAACAGCGTTGATTTGCCGACATTGGGCCTGCCGACGATGGCAAGGGTAAAGCTCATGCGATGACTCCGGTTTCGCGGGCGCGCGGCCGAACGCTGCGCGGGCAAGCCGCCCCTCTATACCGATCGGCGATCAGCGGAAAGCCAGAAGTCGCCCATCCTGCGACACGACGTAGAGCGTATCGTTGGCGACCACGGGCGCGGAAGCGGCGCCGCCGGGCAGCGCGATCGTCGCCGCAAGCGCCCCCGTGCCCGGATCGAAGCCGCGCAGCAGCTGATCGTCGGAGGCGACCCAGATTCGCCCGCCCGCCAGGATCGGCCCGTAATGGGCAAAGATCGCGCGGCGTTTCTTCACGCGCTCCTTCAGGAACAGCGGCAGCGGGCGCGACCAGATCACATCGCCTGTCGCGGCCTCCAGGCGCACCAGCTCGTTCTGGTCGTTGACCAGGAAGATCGATCCGCCGACCGGCCAGACCGGATCGACAGCGCCCTGTTCGGCGGTCCACTGGCGCACGCCGGTGTCGGCATCCACCGCCACCAGCCGTCCGCTGGGATTGCCCGCATAGATGCGGCTGCCGTCGATGACCGGCGCGGCCGTCAGATCGCGCACGCTGGCATAGGCGCGGCCATTGCGCCCGCCGGCCACGTTGATCGACCAGAGCTGCCGACCGCCCTGCTTGAATGCGCCGATCAGTTCGCCCGAGCCGTAGGGGAAAATCGCCAGCCGGTCGGTGACCGCGGGTCCCGCGCCGCCGGTACGCACCTCCGCGGCGGGAATGCTGGGCAATTGCCACTGCACCCGGCCGGTGTCGGTGCTGATCGCCCAGCCCTGCCCGTCACGTCCGACGACATACAGCAGCTTGCCATCCACGGCAGGCGCCCCGGTCGCGGCCGCATCGAGGCGCTGGCGCCAGATCTCGCCGCCCGTCGCGGGGTCGAGAGCGACGACCGCGCCGAAGGCGGTGGTCACGAAAAGCCGCCCGCCGCCATAGGCCAGCCCGCCGCCCGAAGCGTCGGCGCTGCTGTCGGAGCGTGGCGCCACGCTGGTCGACCAGAGCGATCCGCCGTTGCTTGCGGTCGCGGTGACGCGCGCCCGCGAATCCATCGCGAAGATACGGCCGTCGGCCACGACGGGCGAGGCCGTGATGCGGTGCTGACGGTCATCGCCATTGCCGATGTCGGCCACCCAGGCCAGGCGCGGCTGCGCCGACAGCCGCGGGTGCTGGATGCGGTGCGACGCGGTACCGTTGGGGTGGGTCCAGTCGCGGTTGGTGACCTGCTGCGGCAGCGCCAGCGCGGGCACCGTTCCCGCCGAGACGATGCGCCGCGGGTCCCGTTCGGCGTCGGGCCAGTCGACGACGCCTTCGCCCTGAACGGATTCCGTTCCCTTGGACGCGTCGAGCGGCGCGGTCACATCGAACCGCTTGCCGGTCAATTTCACCTCATCCGGCCCGCAACCGGACAGGACGGTTGCCATCCCCAGGAGTGCGACAACTCCGACGCTGTGCTTCAGCTTCACTGCTCAGGACCTCTTCATCGTCTTTTGCGTTGTCTCAGTCATCGTCGTCTCGCTTGCCCAAGTCGTCTCGCGCAGCTTTCCCTCCGGGCCGCCCGCGGGGCGATGCCCGCGAGGGCGCCGCCGTTCAGGCCGCGTCGATACGACCGCCCAGGGCCACAATCAACT
Source organism: Brevirhabdus sp. (assembly GCF_052826345.1). Taxonomy (NCBI): domain Bacteria; kingdom Pseudomonadati; phylum Pseudomonadota; class Alphaproteobacteria; order Rhodobacterales; family Paracoccaceae; genus Brevirhabdus; species Brevirhabdus sp. The sequence continues at coordinate 78,181 of NZ_JBRBUA010000020.1, forward strand.
GACTGACGCGCCGAAGCAAGCCCGCTGTAAGCTGCGGGTCGGTCTGCATTTCGCGCAGAAGCGCCAGCGCCTCGTCGCGGCGATCCGCTTCGATCAGCGTCAGGGCCTTTTGCTCCATCGCCAGGATGCGAAAGGGCGCGCCGGGTTGCGCCAGCGTGTTCAGCCGCTCCAGCCGCTGATCCACGGCCATGTCGCTGCCGCTCAGCATCACAAGTTTCAGCGAGGCCAGTTCGCGGTAGATCTCATCGACCGCGCCAGAGGTCGACAGCGCCTGCAACCGCGAAATCGCCTTTTCGCGCGCAGCCTGCCGGGCGGCCAGCGCCTCGGGGGGTTGCTCTCCGATCGGGGTGCCGGTGTCGACGGCGGCGCTCGCCTCCATCAGGCCGAGCAGCGCGGTCTGCGCGCCCTCGGCGGGGATCGCGTCCAACGCGGCGACGCGCGCCTCGGGGGTCTTGGCCTCCATCGCGGCCAGCATGGCGTTGCCCGCGGCTTCGGCGCGCGCGCGTTCATCGGCCTTGCGGTATTCGTTGTAGGCCGCACCGCCCACGATCAGCAGCACCGCCAGCACGCCGACCCACCCCCAGCGCTTGAGCATCGCGAACAGCTTGTCGCGGCGTACCTCTTCGGAGACTTCGTCAATGAAACTGTCGGAATTGCTCACCAGATCGCACCCTTCTCCTGTTGCGAAACCTCTTACCCTGATCAGGCGGAGTTTGCCAAGGGCCGCGCGGATTTGGCGGTTTCCCCCAGTCACGTTTTGCTGATAGTTTCACCGCCGATGCCGAAGGGGGGCGGATACGGGCGGTCGAGGGTTCCGGCACATGCGCCCGCGCCGAAGCCTCACGCCCCGAAATCGGCTATAGTTTCATTCGACCGGCTGTTCAGCGGAGCCCGACCCATGCGTATCTTTTCCCTTCTGACGGCGGCGCTCGTGATGGCGGGCCTATATCTGATCGTGTTCGAGCGTCAGGCCGTGCTGCGTTTCGCGCGCGGAGAGGCTGCCATCGAGGTGTCGCCGCAGCCCCGCACGCAGCCCGCCGCGGCCGACACCACCGCCGAAGATGCGGACAATTCCCCCGATGCGCCCCCCGCGTCCGGGCCCGCGTCTGCGCCCGCGTCTCTCCCTGCCGCCGAAAGCCCTGCCGCCGAAAGCCCCGCGCCCGTATCGGTAGTGGCCCTGCGCTCCCGCGCGCGCGATATCGACAGCGCCGTGATTCTGCGCGGCCGCACCGAGGCGTCGCGCCAGGTCGATGTCCGCTCCGAGATCACCGGCCTGGTGATGTCGGCCCCGCGGCCCAAGGGGTCGGTGGTGGCCGCGGGCGATCTGCTGTGCGAGCTTGACCCCGGCACGCGCATCGCCGAACGCGACGAAGCCCGCGCCCGGGTGCCCGAGATGGAGGCCCGCCTGGCCGAGGCGCAGGCCCGCCTCGAAGAAGCGCAGATCAACGACCGCGCCGCATCGCGGCTGTCGCAGGACGGCTTTGCCTCGACCACGCGGGTGGCGGCCACGGCGGCGGCGCTGGAATCGGCGCGGGCCGGTGTGCAGGCCGCGCGCGCCGGGCTGCAATCGGCGCAGGCGGGCGTGGCCGCCGCCAGCAAGCAGATCGAGCGGTTGCAGCTGAAGGCGCCCTTCGCCGGGCTTCTGGAATCCGACACGGCCGAGCTGGGCAGCTTTCTGCAACCCGGGTCGCTTTGCGCCACCGTGATCCAGATCGACCCGATCAAGCTGGTGGGCTTCGCTCCCGAAGCCGACATCGACCGCGTGACACTTGGCGCCCCGGCGCAGGCGCGGCTGGTGTCGGGCGACACGGTCGAGGGGCAGGTAACCTTCGTCTCACGCTCCGCCGACGAGACGACGCGCACCTTTCGCGTGGACGTCGACGTCGCCAACCCCGAAGGCGCGATCAGCGACGGGCAGACGGCGGAAATCGTCATCGCCTCGGACGGGCGCCGCGCGCATCTGCTGCCGCAATCGGCGCTGACGCTGAACGATGCGGGCGTGATCGGCGTGCGCAGCGTCGACGCCGAGAGCACCGCGCGATTCCTGCCCGCGGAGGTGCTGCGCGACACCCCGCAAGGCGTCTGGATCGGCGGGCTGCCCGACGCGGTCGACGTGATCGTCGTCGGACAGGAATACGTGATCGACGGCGTGCCCGTCGCCCCGCACTGGCGCGGCGACGACGCCACCCGGCCGGAGCCTGAGGGATGACGCGCATGATCGACTGGGCCGCCGCACATGCGCGCATGGTCATGGCCTTCGTCGTCATGTCGATCGTCGCGGGCGCCTTCGCCTATGGCACGCTGCCCAAGGAGGGCGAGCCCGACATCGAGATCCCCGCGCTTTTCGTATCCGTGCCCTTCCCCGGCATTTCGGCCGCCGACAGCGAAAAGCTTCTGATCAAGCCGATGGAAACCGAGCTGGGCGATCTGGACGGGCTGAAGACGATGACCGCCACCGCCGCCGAAGGCTACGCCGGGCTGGCGCTGGAGTTCGAGTTCGGCTGGGACAAGACCAAGATCATTGCGGATGTGCGCGACCGGATGAACACGGCCGAGGCCAAGTTTCCCTCGGGCGCCGAGAAATACTCGATCAAGGAAATAAACTTCTCCGAATTTCCCATCGTCGTCGTCAGCCTGACCGGCGACGTGCCCGAACGCACGCTGCTGCGGCTGGCCAAGGACATGCAGGGCGCCCTCGAAGGGCTGGAGCCGGTGCTGGAGGCCGGGCTGGCCGGCCACCGCAACGAGATGCTGGAAGTCGTGATCGACCCCCTGATGCTGGAGGCCTACAACGTCACCGCCGGAGAGCTGATCAATGTGGTCACCAACAACAACCTGCTGATCCCCGCCGGCGTCGTCGAAAGCCCCACCGGGGCCTTCGCGGTCAAGATCCCCTCCTCCTTCGACGAGGCGCGCGATATCTTCAACCTGCCGGTCAAGACCAACGGCGACCGCGTCGTCACGCTGGGGGAGCTGGCCAACATTCGCCTGACCTTCGAGGACAAGGTCGGCACCGCGCGGTTCAACGGCGAGCCCGCCGTCGCGCTGCAGGTGGTCAAGCGCAAGGGGTTCAACCTGATCGACACCGTCGCGCTGGTGCGCGAGACCGTCGCCGCGCGCCAGGCGACCTGGCCCGCGGAATTGCAGCGCGCCGTGAACATCGGCACCTCGCTCGATCAAAGCCGCGTGGTGGCCAGCATGGTCAGCCAGCTCGAAGGGTCGGTGCTGACCGCGATCGCGCTGGTGATGATCGTGGTGCTCGCCGCGCTCGGCGCGCGCTCGGCGCTGCTGGTGGGCTTCGCCATCCCGACCTCCTTCCTGCTCTGCTTCGCCTTCCTGGCACTGATGGGCGTGAGCGTGTCGAACATCGTCATGTTCGGCCTGATCCTCGCCGTGGGCATGCTGGTCGACGGCGCCATCGTGGTGGTCGAATACGCCGATCGCCGCATCGCGGAGGGCACGGGCCCGATGACCGCCTATGTCGAGGCCACCAAGCGCATGTTCTGGCCCATCGTCAGCTCGACCGCGACGACGCTTTGCGCCTTTCTGCCCATGCTGTTCTGGCCCGGCGTGCCGGGGCAGTTCATGGGCATGTTGCCGGTCACGCTGATCTTCGTGCTGTCGGCCTCGCTGGTGGTGGCGCTGATCTACCTGCCGGTGATGGGCGGCGTCGCCGGGCGCATGTCGCGCGCGTTCGAGCGGGCTTCGGAGACGCTGCGCCCGCTGCCCTGGATCCTGCGGGCGGTGCTGGCGGCGGGCGCGGCCTATCTGGTGTTCCTGGCGTTGATGCAGCTTCTCAACCCCGCCTACCTGTTGCCCGCGGGGGCGCTGCCCTCGGGGATCATGGGCACCCTGCCGGGGGCGCTGCTGTTCGTGCTGGCGCTGGTGCTGAGTTCGGTGACGTTGGGCGCGGCAAAGCTGCGCCGCCGCCCGCGCAACCTGCGCACGGGCCACCGGCGCAGCGCGATCGGCTGGCTGATCCACCTGATCGTCGGCAACCCGGTGATGCCGCTGGTCGCCGCCGGCGCGGTGGTCGGCTTCGTCGTGCTGGTGGGCATCCAGTACGGGCAGAACAACAAGGGGGTCGAGTTCTTCGTCGACAGCGAACCCGAACAGGCGATCATCTACGTGCGCGGACGCGGGAACATGTCCTTGCTGCAAAAGGACGCGCTGCTGGCGCAGGCCGAACGCATCGTGCTGGCCGATCCGGGCGTGCGCTCGGTCTTTGCCTTCGCGGGCGAAGGCGGGCTGAACCAGAACACCGGGGGCGCGCAGGCGCCGCTGGACACCATCGGCCAGATGCAGCTGGAACTGATCCCCTGGGAAGAGCGCCCGCGCAGCGTCAACGCGCTGGGGCTGGGCAGCGCCGATCCCGCCTTCGACGGCAATCTGATCATGGACCGGATCGAGACGCGGCTGCGCCGCATCCCCGGCGTGCAGATCGACATCCTGAACGCGGATCGCGGGCCATCGTCGGGCAAGCCCATCCACCTGCGGCTGAAAGGCGACGATCTGGCGCTGCTCGACGCGACCGCCGCGCGTGTGCGCGCGCATTTCGCGCAGGTGCCGGGGCTGACCGACATCGAGGACACGCGCCCGCTGCCCGGCATCGACTGGCAGATCGACGTCGACATCGCCAAGGCGGGACGTTACGGCGCCGATGTGGCGACCGTGGGCGCGATGGTGCAGCTGGTCACCCGCGGCCTGCTGATCGACACGATGCGCGTCGACAGCTCGGACGAGGAGATCGATATCCGTGTGCGCCTGCCGCAACAGTACCGCGTGCTTTCCACGCTCGATTCGCTCAAGCTGCGCACCAACGCGGGGCTGGTCCCGCTGTCGAATTTCATCACCCGCCGCCCCGTCGCCAAGCTGGGCCAGATCGACCGTGTCGACCAGACGCGCGTCTATGACGTCAAGGCCGACGTGAGCCCGGGCATGACCAACGCCGAAGGCGCGCCGATCACCGCCAGCGAACGCATCGCGGTGCTGGACACATGGCTGGCCGAGGACGCCGATCTGCCCGCGGGCATCAGCTATGAATGGACCGGCGATCAGGAAGAGCAGGCCGAAAGCCAGGCCTTCCTGCAAACCGCCTTTCTGGGCGCGCTGGGGCTGATGTTCGTGATCCTGCTGGCGCAGTTCAACAGCATCTACAATTCGGTCCTGGTTTTGCTGGCGGTCGTGCTGTCCACCACCGGCGTGCTGATCGGGATGATGGTTATGGACCAGGCGTTTTCGATCATCATGACCGGCACGGGGATCGTCGCGCTGGCGGGAATCGTGGTGAACAACAACATCGTGCTGATCGACACCTATCAGGAATATTCCCGCTACATGCCCGCGACCGAGGCGATCACCCGCACGGTCGAAACCCGCATCCGCCCGGTTCTGTTGACCACGATCACCACGATGGCGGGGCTGACGCCGATGATGTTCGGCCTGTCGCTCGATTTCATCGGCGGCGGCTCCTCGCTCGACAGCCCGACGGCGCTGTGGTGGAAACAGCTCGCCACGGCCGTCGTCTTCGGGCTGGGCATCGCGACGGTTCTGACGCTGATCTTCACGCCCTCGCTGCTGGCGCTGAGGATCTGGGCCGGACGAGGCGCCTATGGCACGGCGCGGCTGTTGCGTGCACTGGGGCCGGGCCGCACGGGCCGCCGCTTGCGCGACGACATGCGCCTGCGCCGCCGCGCGCGCAAGCTGCACGGAGCCGAGATCATCTGGAATGAGCTGGTCGAGGTGCCGCCCCCCTTGACGGCCGGTTTCCCGCCGCTGCGCGCGGCGGAGTGAGCTGACCGCGAGATCGACCGCGACGGCTAAGCCGACAGCACGTGCCGAACAGCGGGTGCCGGACAGCGGCCCCGACGGTGCGGGCGTCAACGGCCGTGCCGACAGACCCCTCGACAGACCCCCTTGAGCGGCCGCGCCAGCGGATGGCGCCGCGCGTCAGGCGACGGAATTCGCGCCGTCCAGGCGGTCGTCGGCCGGGCTTTCCGGGCGGGCTTCGTCGGGCGCCTCCTCTTCCTTTTCTTCCTCCGCCTGCTGCCGGTTCCACATCGCCCGATAGGCGCCGCGCTTTTCCAGCAAGGCGCCGTGGGTGCCCTCCTCGACGATCACGCCGTTCTGCAGCACGATGATGCGGTCGGCATCGGCGACGGTGGACAGGCGGTGCGCGATGGTGATCACGCTGCGCCCGCGGCCCATTTCGCGCAGGCTGGTCTGAATGTCGCGCTCCGTCCCGGTATCGAGCGCCGACGTCGCCTCGTCCAGCAGCAGGATCGGCGGGTTTTTCAGCAGGGTGCGGGCGATGCCGACGCGCTGCTTTTCGCCGCCCGACAGCTTCAGCCCACGCTCGCCGACCTTCGTGTCATAGCCTTCGGGCAGGCTGACGATGAAATCATGGATGCGCGCGGCGCGGGCGGCCGCCTCGATCTCATGGGGGTCGGCATCGGCGCGACCGTAGGCGATGTTGTAGCGGATCGTGTCGTTGAACAGCACCGTGTCCTGCGGCACCACGCCGATGCTTTCGTGCAGGCTTTGCTGGGTGACGTGGCGCAGATCCTGCCCGTCGATGCGCAGCGCGCCGCCGCTGACATCGTAAAAGCGGAACAAAAGCCGCCCGATGGTGGATTTCCCCGACCCCGAAGGCCCCACGATCGCCACCGTCTGCCCGGGCTCGACCGTCAGGGTGATGCCATGCAGGATCGGGCGCGCGGGATCATAGCCGAAGCGCACGTCGTCGAATTCGATCCGCCCGCCCGACACGGCCAGCGGCCGCGCGTCGGGCGCATCCGTGACCTCTGCGGGCTGCTCCAGCAGGTCGAACATTTCCCCCATGTCGATGAGCGCTTGCCGGATCTCGCGGTAGACGGTGCCCAGAAAGTTCAACGGCAGGGTGATCTGGATCATATAGGCGTTGACCATGACGAAATCGCCCACCGTCAGATCGCCCTGCTGCACGCCGAGCGCCGCCAGCACCATGACGCCGACCAGCCCCAGCGTGATCAGCAGCGACTGGCCCGCGTTCAGGAAGGCCAGCGAATAGTTGGTCTTCAGCGCCGCGCGCTCATAGCCTTCCATCGCGGCGTCATAGCGGGCGGCCTCGCGCCCCTCGGCGCCGAAATACTTGACCGTTTCATAGTTCAGCAGGCTGTCGATCGCCTTCTGGTTGGCGTCGGTGTCCTGATCGTTCATCTGCCTGCGGATCGTCACGCGCCATTCGGTCACCTTGAAGGTGAACCAGACGTAGGCGCCGATGGTCACCAGCACCACGGCGACATAGCGGAAATCGAAGATCACCCAGAAGATCACCGCGATCATCAGCAGTTCCAGCACCAGCGGCCCGATGGAAAACAACAGGAACCGCAGCAGGAAATCGACCCCCTTGACGCCGCGTTCGATGATGCGGCTCAGCCCGCCGGTCTTGCGCGTGATGTGATAGCGCATGGACAGGTTGTGGATATGGGTGAACGTCTCGAGCGCGAGGGTGCGCAGCGCGCGCTGCCCGACCTTGGCGAAGATCGCATCGCGCAGCTGTGCAAAGCCCACGTTCAGCACCCGCGAGCCGCCATAGGCCAGCGTCAGCCCGACGGCGCCCAGCACCAGCATCCATTCGCTGCTGGTCCCGTCGCCCGCCAGCGCATCGACGGCACCCTTGTAGAACACCGGCGTCGTCACCGCGATCAGCTTGGACACCAGCAGCGCCAGCATGGCAAAGACCACGCGGCGGCGGAAATCGGAATTGCCCTCGGGCCACAGAAAGGGGACTACGCGGCGAATGGTGCGCCAGCCGCTGCTGCGGGCGGTCTTGGGATCGTGCACGTCTGACATGATGGCGTCCGGAATATTCACTGAGCGAAAGGCACGCCTTCCGGCGCGGGCAGACCCTATGGGCTTGCGCGGCGAAAGGCCAGCCCGCGGGCGACGGGGTGGCCGCGACGGGGGCCGGACCCTATGGCCGGGCTTGCGCGGCGTCGGGGGCCGGGTCGCGGGCGGCCTCGGGCACGTCAAAAACCTGACCGGGGTAGATCAGGTCGGGATCACGGATCTGGCGCTTGTTGGCCTCATAGACGCGCACGTAAAGCACGCCCTTGCCATAGTTCGCCCGCGCGATCTCCCACAAGGTGAACCCCGGCTGCACCGTGACCACGCCCCCCGGCCTGCCATCCACATGCCGGGCCAGCGCGGCCGGGCCGAGCTTGCGCGGGTCTTCGCGCTGGAACGGCGTCTCGAACCGCGAGGTGACGCGCCCCTGCCCGTCCAGCTCATCCACGCGCAGGGTGTAGACGCCGGCCTGCACCTGCGGCAGCGGGGTGCGCCAGGTGCCGTCGACCTGGATCGCGGTGGTGCGCACCGGCCGGTTGTTGAGGTAAAAGCGCACCGAGCGGTCGGCCTTGCCGCGTCCGGCCAGCTGCACCTCGCCGCTGTCGTCATAGCTGATCGTGTCGATCACCACGTTGCGCATCACCTCGGGCGCGGTGTCGGCCGATGGCTGGATCAGCCGCACGCCGTTGCGGTCGGCCAGCAGCAGCGCCGGCGCGGCGGGCTGATCTGCGGGTTGATCTGCGGGTTTGTTCGCGGCTGAAAGGGTTTGTGCCGCGGGGTCTGATACTTCGGGGTTTGTTAGTTCGGGGCTTGCTCTCTGGGGGGCCTCGGGGGCCGTCTGCATGGCCGTCAGCGTGCCGCTTGCCAGCGGGTCCGCATCGGTCGAAGTGGCGTCTGTGGTGGTGCCGTCTGTAGTGGTTCCGGGCGCGGCTGTGGGCGTGGTCGACGGGGGGGCGGACGGCGTGTCCTCGCCTGCACCCGAACCTCCGGCATCGGCGGTCGCGATCTTGCCGAAGGGCGCGATCAGGATGGTTTCATCCGAGGTGCGCCGCCCCATGCCGGTTTCCGCCGACATGCTCAGCTGGCGCGGTTTCGTGTCCGGGGCCACATCCAGAAACATCACGAAGCGCCCGCCGCTGTCGCTGCGCGTCTCGGCGATTTCCGTGCCGTCGAGCGTGGCGGCGATGCGCGCGCCCGGTTCGGCCCGTCCCGCCAGCAGCCCCGCACCGGCCCGATCCAGCCGCATCACGTCGATACTGGGCGCGGTGATGGCCGGATCATCGGGCAGATCCTGCGGCCTGCCCGCTTGCGCAGCGGTTTGCGCAGCGCCGCCTGCCTGCGCCTCGGGCGCGAGGGCGGCGACGTCGGACGCGCGCGGCTTTGCCGTTGGCGTCGGTGCGGTTTTCGTTGGCGCGGTTTTCGTTGGCGCGGTTTTCGTTGGCGCTGTGCTTGCTGTTTCCCTGATTGCCTGCTCTGCGCCCGTCTGCTTTGTCCCCGTCTGTGCGCCACCTACCCGTGCGCCATCTGCTTGATCGGCGTTCGCGCCGTCGCTGCGCGATGCGGGCGGTGTGGTTTCCGCATCCGGTGTTGCCTTCCGCGGCCCCTGCGCCGGTTCGGGCGAAGCCCCCCCGGCGGCGGCCTGCGGGCGTGCCGCGTGATCCACGCGCGGCGCAGCGGCATCGGGGGGCGGCGGCAATGCGGCCATCCGGTCGCGCGCCGCCGACGCGGCCTGTCCGGTCTCATCCTGCCGCGGCAGAGACGGCGCGCTGCGGTCCGCTGCGATGTCGGTCGATGACTCCCCCGGACCCGCGGCCACGGAAGGCCCGGGGCCGCCCGCATCCTGCGCCGCGCCCCCCGTCGGCGGGGCGAGCGGCGCGGCCTGCGTCATGGCCGAAGGATCGGGCAGATCCGGCAGGGTGACGGTGTTGTTGAACTGGCCCCGCGACGCGCGCTGGTCCGGTGACTGCGCGGCATCCGCCCCATTGGCCTGACCCGGCGCATCCGAGCCGGACACAGGACGGGAAATGCCGGGAGCGGGTCCGGGATCGGATTCGGGCGCGGGTCCGCCGTTCGACGACCCTGCCCCGACCCGCGCCGTCCGCGCGGCGCCGGCCGCATCCGCCGCTTCACCCTCGGCCCCCGCGCCCTCCCGGTCCGATGCTCCATCCTGTGGCCCGTCCGGGACCGCACCCGACCCCGGACCCGATCGCGTCCCGCCGAGCAAGCCCGCATCGGGCGCGGCCGGGCGCTGCGCGCCCGACAGGTTGAATCCCAGGTAACCGCCGAATACGATCGCGGCGGCAAGAACCGTTACCGCGGCTGTGCCGCCTCCACGACTGAACCCGGACCAGAAGGCCATTCGCATCCCCTTGTTGCGCCCGGAATTTCTTGCCCGCTTGTGACATAATAGCAATAGAACTATGAGCGGTCAAAATCCAGTCATGGCGAAAGGGCCACACATGAAGAGCTTGAGCAAATCGGTCGCCGTCTACTGCGGATCGCGTCATGGCAGGGGCGAAGCCTACGCCGACGCGGCGCGTGCCGTGGGCACGATGCTGGCGGCCAACGGATGGCAACTGGTCTATGGCGCGGGCGACGTCGGCCTGATGGGCGAGGTCGCCCGCAGTGCACAGGCCGCCGGCGGCAACACATTCGGCGTGATTCCCGTGCATCTGTTCGATCAGGAGGTCGGCAAGCGCGATCTGACGTCCTTCGTGGTCACCGAAACCATGCATGAGCGCAAGAAGGTGATGTTCATGAACGCCGACGCCATCGTCGTGCTGCCCGGCGGGGCGGGATCGCTCGACGAATTCTTCGAGGTGCTGACCTGGCGCCAGCTCGGGCTGCACGAAAAACCCATCGTGCTGCTGAACACCGGCGGATTCTGGGACCCGCTGCTGCATCTGGTCGAGCATGTGGTGCGCGAAGGATTCGCGGGCGACAGCCTCAAGGGCTATATCACACCCGCATCCACCGCCGGAGATCTGGAGCGCATCCTGCGGTCGGCTCTTTCCTGACGCATTCCCTCGGCGGTGAAGATGATAACCGCCAGCCAGATCAGACCGAACGCCAGCGCGTGCCAGCCGGTAAAGACCTCCTGGAATACCAGCGTGGCGACCAGAAATTGCAGCGTCGGATTGAGGTATTGCATCAGCCCGACCGTCGCCATCGGCAATCGGCGCGAGGCATAGGAAAACAGCACCAGCGGTCCGGCCGTCACCGGCCCCGCCGCCAGCAGGATCGCCGTGGCATAGCCGTCGGTGAGAAACACCGCATGGGCCTGATCCGCCGCCGATGCCCAGCCTGCCACATGGGCACCCGCCAGCCACAGCAGCGCCAGCGGCGACAACAGCAAGACTTCTGTCGTGACGGAAACAACCGGGCCCACGTCCAGCCCCTTTTTCAAAAGCCCGTAGGTCCCGAAGGTCGCGGCCAGCGCGAGGGAAACCCAGGGCGTCACGCCCAGACCCAGCGACAGCGTCAGCACCGCCGCAGCCGCCAGCACCACCGCCAGCACCTTGACCGGCGAAAGCCGCTCCTTGTAGATCAGCGCGCCGAGCGCGACCGAAACCAGCGGAAAGATGTAGTAGCCCAGGCTCGCCTCCGTTGCCCGCCCCACCTGCACCGACCAGATGAACAGCCCCCAGTTCAACGAAATCGCCAGCCCCGACAGCGCGATGACCCCAAGCACGCGCGGGTTGCGAAAATTCTCCGTCACGCGCGACACGCGCCCCTGCGCCATCAGCACAAGCGCGAAGAACACCAGCGACCACAGCGTGCGATGCGACAGAACCTCCAGCGGATCGACATAGGCGATCAGCTTGTAGAAGATCGGCGACAGCCCCCAGATGGTGCAGGCCCCGATCATTGCCAGACGTCCTTTTTGCCGCTCGTCCATCACACCCTCCGCGCGTGTCGCATTGCCCCGGCTCGCGCCGACGCCCCGACCGCGCCTTAGCGCTTTGCAACCGGCGGCGCCACCTCAACCGACACGCGATGCGGAACGCACCGCCCGCCCGATGATGATCCGACCGACGACGGCTGGATCACGGGCAGGTGGACTTCGATCCGGGTCTCTGATGAATTCGGCCGTGACATGTTCCAAAGACAAGGCGATCCGCAATGTCCAATCCCGTCAGCGATGGCACCAAGGCCCGGCAGGCCCCCCCGGACGGCGGGACGCCGGACCGGCACGACGGCATCGACCGGCTGCGCGAGATCATGCGCAGGCTGCGCGATCCGCAAACCGGATGCCCCTGGGATATCGAACAGGACTTCGACACCATCGCACCCTACACCATCGAGGAAGCCTATGAAGTGGCGGATGCCATCCACCGACGCGACTGGCCCGATCTGGAGGGTGAGCTGGGCGATCTGCTGTTGCAGGCCGTCTATCACAGTCAGATGGCCGAAGAGGCCGGGCATTTCACCTTCGACAGCGTGGTGCGTGCGATTTCGGATAAGATGGTCGCGCGCCACCCGCATGTGTTCGGCGACGAAAGCCGCGACAAGAGCGCCGAGCAGCAGGTCGCCGACTGGGAGGCGATCAAGGCGCGCGAACGCGCCCACCGCGCCGAGCGCGGCGTGCTGGACGGGGTCGCCATGGGCCTGCCGGGGCTGACCCGCGCGATCAAGCTGCAAAGGCGCGCCGCGCGGGTGGGGTTCGACTGGCCGCAGGTCGACCAGGTGCTCGACAAGCTGGTCGAAGAAGCGCGCGAACTGACGGAGGCGCGCGCCGCGCTGAGCCAGCCCGAGGTGGAGGAGGAATTCGGCGATCTGCTCTTCGTGGTCGCGAACCTGGCGCGGCATCTCGATGTGGACCCCGAAACCGCGCTGCGGGCGGCCAATGCCAAGTTCACCCGCCGCTTCGCCTTCATCGAACATGCGCTGGCGCAGGACGGTCGCACCCCCGCCCAAAGCACGCTGGAGGAGATGGACAGCCTGTGGGACGCGGCCAAGGCGGACGAGAAAAGTTCCTGAAAAAGTTCCTGATTATTTCTGTCGGGATATTGACCCTAGTAAAATAGTCAGGTTAAACGGCGGCAGATCGCAGCTTACCCCGAAAGGATCCTTCATGCCCTTGCCCTCGTCCCTTCGCCCGCTGAAGACGCTGCTGATGGCGGCGACCGCGCTGACGCTGGCCGCGCCCGCAGCCTTCGCCGAGCAGGTCAACATCTATTCCTATCGCCAGCCCGAGCTGATCAAGCCGCTGGTCGACGCCTTTACCGAAAAGACCGGCATCAAGGTCAACGTGGCCTTTCTCAACAAGGGCGTGACCGAACGGCTGAGCGCCGAGGGCGACCGCTCTCCGGCCGATCTGGTGATGACGGTCGACATCGCGCGTCTGGCGGCGGTGGTCGATGCGGGCGTCACCCAGCCCGTCGAATCCGAAGTGCTGCAAAAGAACATCCCCGCCAAGTTCCGCGACCCCGGCAACCAGTGGTTCGGCCTGACCTCGCGCGCCCGCGTGATCTACGCCTCGAAAACCCGGGTCAAGAAGGGCGAGGTCACGACCTATGAGGATCTGGCCAGCGACAAGTGGCAGGGCCGCATCTGCACCCGCTCGGGCACGCACCCCTATAACGTGGCGCTGGTGGCGGCGGTCATCCATCATCTGGGCGAGGATGGCGCGCGCGACTGGCTGAAGGGGGTCAAGGCCAATCTGGCGCGCAAGCCGCAGGGCAACGACCGTGCACAGGTCAAGGCGATCTGGGCGGGCGAATGCGACATCGCGTTGGGCAACACCTACTACATGGGCGCGATCCTGAACGACCCCGAGCAAAAGCAATGGGCCGAGGATGTGCGCATCGACTTTCCCGTCTTCGAGGGCGGCGGCACCCATGTGAACGTGTCGGGCATGGCGCTGACCAAATCGGCGCCGAACAAGGCGGCCGCGATCAAGCTGATGGAATTCCTGGCCTCGCCCGAGGCGCAGAAGATCTATGCCAAGCAGAACTATGAATACCCCATCGATCCCGAGGTGGCGCCCGATCCGCTGGTCGCGGGTTGGGGCAGCTTTACCGCCGATGATGTCAACCTGATGGATCTGGCCAAGCTGCGCCCCGCCGCGCTGCGCCTGATCGAAGAGGTCGATTTCGACGGCTGAGCGCCGCGCGCCAGCCCCGATGATCCCGCAGACGCCGCGCCCCGCAACGGGCGCGGCGTCTCGGGTTGAGGGGTCGGGTTACGGCCCGGGATGCGGGCTGGGATAGGGGCCGCCCTGTGCCGGGGCTTGCATGGCGCGCCGGTTTCCGCCACCTCTGGTCGCGGATTGCCGAAAGGGGTGCCGCCATGCGCAAGATCATCATCGACACCGATCCCGGACAGGATGATGCCGTCGCCATCCTGCTGGCGCTCGCCAGCCCGCAGGAGCTGGATCTGCTGGGCATCACTGCCGTGGCGGGCAATGTGCCGCTCGAGCTGACAGCGAAGAACGCGCGGATCGTATGCGAGCTGGCGGGGCGGGCGGATGTGCCGGTCCATGCGGGTTGCGACCGGCCCCTGTCGCACGATCTGGTCACGGCGGAACATGTGCACGGGCGCAGCGGACTGGACGGCCCCACCCTGCCCGACCCCGGGATGGCGCTGCGCGACGCGCATGGCGTGGATTTCATCATCGAAACCCTGCGCCGGGAGCCGCCCGGCACGGTGACGCTCTGCGCGCTGGGGCCGCTGACCAACCTGGCCACGGCCTTTCGCCGCGCGCCCGACATCTGCGCGCGGGTGCAGCAGATCGTGCTGATGGGCGGCGCCTATTTTCAGGTGGGCAACATCACCCCCGCGGCCGAATTCAACATCTACGTCGATCCCGACGCCGCCGCTATCGTGTTCGGATCCGGCATCTCGATCACGGTCCTGCCGCTCGACGTGACCCACAAGGCGCTGACCACCCGCGCGCGGGTGGAGGCGTTTCGCGCGCTGGGCACGCCGGTGGGCCGGGCGGTCGCCGAATGGACCGATTTCTTCGAACGGTTCGACAAGGAAAAATACGGCTCCGAAGGGGCGCCGCTGCACGATCCCTGCGTCATCGCCTGGCTGCTGTGGCCCGAACTTTTCTCGGGCCGCTTCATCAACGTCGAGATCGAGACCGTATCGCCGCTCACGCGCGGCATGACCGTCGCCGACTGGTGGCGGGTGACCGACCGCGCGCCCAACGCCACCTTCATCGGCGATATCGATGCGCAGGCGTTCTTTGACCGGCTGACCGAACGGCTGGCACGGCTGGCGCCGCAAGGCGCGCGTTGATGCGGCTGGCAATGCGGCCTCCACGCGCCTAGATCGAGGGGCAAGGAGGCACGCCATGACCATCCATTTCGATTTCGACAACAGCTATGCCCGCCTGCCCGACCGCTTCTACGCGAGACAGCCCCCCGCGCCGGTGCGCGCGCCGCGCCTGATCGCGCTGAACGATGCGCTGGCCGCGGATCTGGGGTTGGATGCGGCGGCGCTGCGCGGCCCCGATGGCGTGGCGACGCTGGCGGGCAACGCGGTCCCCGAAGGGGCCGAGCCGCTGGCACAGGCCTATGCCGGGCATCAGTTCGGCGGCTGGGTGCCGCAACTTGGCGACGGCCGCGCGATCCTGCTGGGCGAGATCGTGGACCCCGAGGGTATCCGCCACGATCTTCAGCTGAAAGGCGCGGGGCCGACACCCTGGTCGCGCAACGGCGACGGGCGCGCCTGGCTGGGGCCGGTGCTGCGCGAATATCTGGTGTCCGAGGCGATGCACGCGCTGGGCATCCCCACCACGCGCGCGCTGGCGGCGGTGGCCACGGGCGAGAAAGTGCAGCGCGAAACCGCCCTGCCCGGCGCCGTGCTGACCCGCGTGGCGCGCAGCCACATCCGTGTGGGCACCTTCCAGTTCTTTGCCGCGCGCCAGGATACCGAGGCGCTGCGCGCGCTGTGCGATCACGTCATTGCGCGCCACTACCCGGATGCGGACGGCCCGCTGGGCCTGCTGGATGCGGTGATCGCCGCGCAGGCGGCGCTGGTGGCGCAATGGCTTTCGGTGGGCTTCATCCACGGGGTGATGAACACCGACAATGCCTCGATCGCGGGCGACACCATCGACTACGGCCCCTGCGCCTTTCTCGACAGCTATCACCCGGAAAGGGTGTTTTCCTCGATCGACCGGAACGGGCGCTACGCCTACAACCGGCAACCCGACATCGCGGTGTGGAACATGGCGCAGCTGGCGACCTGCCTGCTGCCGCTGATGGGTGCGGACCGCGAGGCGGCGGTCGAGAAGGCGACGCAATCGGTGCATCGCTTTCCCGATCTGTTCCAGGCCGCCTGGCTGGACCGGTTCCGCGCCAAGCTGGGCCTGTCGAGCGCCGAGGACGGCGACGCCGCGCTGATCCACGGGCTGCTGGATCTGATGACCGCCTCGGCCAGCGATTTCACCAACACCTTCCGCGCCCTTGCCCGAGACGACGCGCGCGATCACTTCACCGACCGCGCGGCCTTCGACACATGGGCCGAGGCATGGCGCGCGCGGCGGGCGCGCGATCCGCAGGATGCGGACCGGGGCCGGGCGATGATGTGTGCGGCGAACCCTGCGATCATTCCCCGCAACCACCGGATCGAGCAGGCAATTGATGCCGCCGTGCAAGGCGATGACGCGCCGTTCCACCGCCTCGATGCCGCGTTGCGCGCCCCTTTCACGCCGGACCCCGACCATGCCGACCTGCGCCGCCCCCCCAGCGAGGACGAACGCGTGACCCACACGTTTTGCGGGACCTGAGCCGCGCGCCTCACGGCCCCGCAGCGCGATCTGCGCTTTACGGCATTCAAATCAGTTGGTTCCGCCCTATGATCGTGCATGTTAGGAACATGTGACCGCATCTCAGGGAAACGCCGATGACCATTCTACAGCTTGCCTCGCTTCTGATCGTCATGGCCGGCGTCTTCGGCGCGATCAACTATCTGGTGCTGAAACTGCCCAGTTCCATCGGGATACTGGTGGTCTCGCTTCTGACGTCGCTGGGACTCATCGGGATCGACCTTGCCTTTCCGGGTCTGGGCATCGCCGACAAGATGCGCGGCATCGTCGCCAATGTCGATTTCAGCCAGACCCTGCTGGAAGGCATGCTGGGCCTGCTGCTGTTCGCGGGCGCGCTGCACGTCAAGCTATCGGACCTGAAGGAGGAATGGCTGGTCGTGCTGCTGATGGCGACCATCGGCGTGGGCCTGTCGACGGTGGTGGTCGGCGTGGGCTTCAGCTGGCTGACGGGGATGCCGCTGATCGTGGCGCTGGTGTTCGGGGCGCTGGTCTCCCCCACCGATCCGGTCGCCGTGCTGGGGGTGCTGAAAGAGACCAACATGCCCAAGTCGCTGGAAACCAAGATCACCGGCGAATCGCTGTTCAACGACGGCGTCGGCTATGTCGTCTTCCTGCTGCTGGTCGGTCTGGCCTTTCCCAGCGGCTCCGGCAAATCCGAGAGCCTGAGCGGCGCCGCGCTGCTCTTTTTGCAAGAGGCGGGCGGCGGCGCGCTGCTGGGCGCGGTTCTGGGCTGGCTGACGTTCCGGCTGATGCGCCGGATCAACGACTATTCGCTGGAGGTGCTGCTGACGCTGGGTCTGGCGCTGGGCGGCTATCAACTGTCGGTCGTGCTGCACGTGTCGGCGCCGATCATGGCGGTGGTCGCGGGCCTGCTGATCGGCGATATCGGCGCGCGCCACGGCATGTCGGAGGAAACGCGCAAATACGTCGACGCCTTCTGGAAACTCATCGACGAGATCCTCAACGCGGTGCTGTTCATGCTGATCGGTGCCGAGGTCTTCGCGGTCGCGTTCAGCGCCGATCTGGTGGTGGCGGGCGTGGCCTCCATCGTGCTGGCACTGGCGGCGCGGCTGTCGGCCGTCGCCGTGCCGGTGCTGATCCTCAAGCCGTTCAAGCGGTTCTCGTCGGGGGTGGTGCGCATCATGACCTGGGGCGGGCTGAAGGGCGGCATTTCCGTCGCGCTGGCCCTGTCGCTGCCCGAGAGCGAGTGGAAGACGATCATCCTGACCAGCACCTATATCGTGGTGCTGTTCTCGATCATCGTGCAGGGCCTGACGGTCGGCCGCCTGGCGAACCGGCTGATCCCGGAGGCAGGCGTGCCCGTCAACGGCGACGCGGATAGCACCGATACGCGCGTGATTTCCTGATCCCGCGCCCCGCCCCCGGGCGGAACGCGGGTTGCGCGGACGGTGATGCGCGGGCGGTGATGCGCGGCGCCCGAGGGGAACGCGCCGCGCACCGGGGGTCAATCGGCCTCAGGCCGCGCGGCGTCTGCGCCGCTGCTGGCCGGGCTTGGCGTTGGCGCGCGCAGCTTGCTGCGGCTTGCCTTTGCCGCCCTGCGGGCCCTGGCCACCGCCATTGCCACCGCCACCGCCACCACGACGACGATTGCCGCCGCCGCGCGCCGGTTTCTTCTCGATCTCGGCGCCCTGCCAGGGGCGGCCGCCTGCGACGGGGATGGTGATCTTCATCGCCTTCTGGATCTGGTCCAGCTCGCCCATCTCGTCCTGACCACAGAATGCCACGGCGCTGCCATCGGCCCCCGCGCGCGCGGTACGGCCGATGCGGTGCACGTAGTTTTCCGCCACATTCGGCAGCTCGTAGTTATAGACGTAGCGCACATCGGGAATGTCCAGCCCGCGCGCGGCCACATCGGTCGCCACGAGAACGCGCTTCTCTCCCGCCTTGAACTCGGCGATCGCGCGTTCGCGCTGTCCCTGGCTCTTGTTGCCATGCACCGAGGTGGCGGCGAAACCGGCCGATTCCAGGCTGCGCTTCAGCTTTTCCGAGCCGTGTTTGGTGCGCGCGAAGACGATCGCCAGCTGATCGCGATGCTTGTCCAGCAATTCGATCAACAGGCCGGTCTTTTCCGACTTGGCTACGTAATGCAGCGACTGGGCGATTTTTTCGACCGGCTTGCCGGGCGCGTTGACCTGAACACGCGCGGCGTTGTTGAGATAGCTTTCGGCAAGCTCCGCCATCTGCTTGGGCATCGTCGCCGAGAAGAGCAGCGTCTGACGATCGGCGGGCAACAGCTTCGCGATCCGGCGTAGCGCGTGGATGAAGCCCAGATCAAGCATCTGGTCGGCCTCATCGAGCACCAGGAATCCGGTCTCCGTCAACAGAACCGCGCGCCGGTCCAGCAGGTCCAGCAGGCGGCCCGGCGTGGCGACCAGGATGTCGGTGCCGCGCTCCAGCCGTTTGATCTGCGGCCCGATGGACGCGCCGCCGACAACCAGGCCGACCCTGAGATGCGTGCCGCGGGTGTAATCCTCCAGCGAGAGGGAGATCTGCTTGGCCAGCTCCCGCGTGGGCGCGAGGATCAGCCCGCGCACGGTCTTCGGCGCGGGTTTGGTGCCGATGGACGACATGAGCTGGATCATCGGCAATCCGAAAGCGGCCGTCTTGCCGCTGCCGGTCTGCGCCAGCCCCATCACATCGCGCCCTTCCAGCGCCAGCGGAATGGCCTTCGACTGGATCGGCGTGGGGTCGGTCAGGCCGTTGTCGGCCAGAATTTTAGCCAGGCGCTCGGAGAGGCCCAGTTCCTCGAAATAGTTCAAATCTTGTCCTTTCGGGTCGGACATGGCGCCCGACAACAGGAAGTGGCCGTATGGCGCGGGGCCGCACGGCGTTCAGCTTGGGTTGCGCCGGATACGCAGCTGACCGTATTGCCAGATCCGCAAACTCGGCGTCGGACCCCCTGCGTGATGTGGGAACCTGTAAAATGGGGCGATGGCCTGCGCGCCGGTGGACCGGCGGTCTGCTCACGCGGCAGAAGACATCGCACCTAGGCTTCACATGCGGGCTGTCACCCGGATTGTCAATGGTCATCGCGTCGGGCAACGTCGGCGCGCCGGGCGGGAAAGCCGCCGCCCCCGCTGGCACCGCGCCGAAAATGGGTGGAAACCGACGCGCTCCTGACTTACACCCGCGTGCAAGGACGATCCCGGAATGACCATGCCAGACACGATCCTAACCCTATGCGAGGCAAGCGGGCTGCGCATGACCGAACAGCGACGGATCATCGCCGGTGTGCTGGAGCAAGCCGACGACCATCCAGATGTCGAAGAGCTTTACGCCCGCGCCTCGGCCCGCGATCCGCGGATTTCCATCGCCACCGTCTATCGCACCGTCAAGCTGTTCGAGGAAGCGGGCATCCTGGAAAAGCGCGAATTCGGTGACGGGCGCGCGCGCTATGAGACCGCGGACAGAGATCACCACGACCATCTGATCGACCTGAATTCCGGCGAGGTGATCGAATTTGTCGATCCCGAGATCGAGGAATTGCAGGAACAGATCGCCCGCAAGCTCGGCTATCGGCTGAAAGGCCATCGGCTGGAACTGTACGGCGTCCCCCTGAACAAAAAGGAATAAGCTCTTGAGCACCATCATAGATATCCACGCGCGCGAAATTCTGGACAGCCGCGGCAACCCCACGGTCGAGGTCGATGTCACGCTGGAGGACGGCACCATGGGCCGCGCCGCCGTGCCCTCGGGGGCGTCGACCGGCGCGCATGAGGCGGTGGAAAAGCGCGACGGCGACACGGCGCGCTATATGGGCAAGGGCGTGCAGGACGCCGTCGATTGCGTCAACGGCGAGATCGCCGAGGCCATCGTGGGATTCGACGCCACCGACCAGACCGGCATCGACGCCACGCTGATCGAGCTCGACGGCACCGAGAACAAGGCGCGCCTGGGCGCGAACGCGATCCTGGGCGTGTCGCTGGCCGTGGCCAAGGCCGCCGCCGATTACCTGGGCCAGCCGCTCTACCGCTATGTGGGCGGCACCTCGGCGCGGGTGCTGCCGGTGCCGATGATGAACATCATCAACGGCGGTGAACATGCGGACAACCCGATCGATATTCAGGAATTCATGATCATGCCGGTGGCCGCGACCTCGATCGCGGAGGCGGTGCGCATGGGCTCCGAAGTGTTCCACACCCTCAAGAAAGAGCTGTCGGCCGCGGGGCTGTCGACCGGCATCGGCGACGAGGGCGGCTTTGCGCCCAACCTCAGCTCCACCCGCGAGGCACTTGATTTCATTTTGAAATCTATCAAGAAGGCCGGGTATGAACCGGGCCGGGACATCCATCTTGCACTCGATTGCGCGGCGACCGAATACTTCCGCGACGGCAATTATGTCCTGTCAGGTGAAAACAAGACCCTGTCGCCCGAAGAGAATGTGGCCTACCTGGCGGCGCTGGTCGACGACTATCCCATCATCTCGATCGAAGATGGCTGTGCCGAAGATGACTGGGACGGCTGGGTCGCGCTGACCCGCGCGCTGGGCGAGCGGGTGCAGCTGGTGGGCGACGATCTGTTCGTGACCAATCCCGCACGGCTGAAGGACGGCATCGCGCGCGGCGCGGGCAATTCGCTGCTGGTCAAGGTCAACCAGATCGGCACGCTGACCGAAACGCTGGCCGCCGTCGATATGGCGCATCGCGCCCGCTATAGCTGCGTGATGTCGCACCGCTCGGGCGAGACCGAGGATGCCACGATCGCCGATCTGGCCGTCGCGACGAACTGCGGGCAGATCAAGACCGGATCGCTGGCGCGCTCGGACCGGCTGGCCAAATACAACCAGCTGATCCGCATCGAGGAAGCGCTGGGCGAGACGGCGATCTACGCCGGGCGCGACATCCTGCGCTAAGCGGTCGGCACCGTTGCGCATCCCCCACCCGGCCCGGGATCGGGTGACGCGTGGGGGATGCCTTCGGCGAGGATATTTTCGACCAGAAGAAGGCGGCTTTGGCCTATTCGGGCGCTGGAGCCTGTGGCGGCTGCGGGGTGGCGACGATGGATGCGATGCCACCGGGGCGGCTGATCGTGCCGCCCCCCACGGCCGCGCCCACGCCTGTCGTCTTGGGGCAGGACGTCGGCAGCCCGCGCATCACGCGCACCGCCAGAAACGCGAAGGCCTGCGCCTCCAGCATGTCGCCGTCGAGGCCCACATCCTCCACCGGCAGGACCGGGCAGGACAGGTGATCGGCCAGCAGGTCCATGATCAGCGGATTGTGGCGCCCGCCGCCCGTCACCAGAACCTGCTGCGGCAGCCGGTCGAAATGGTCGAACCCCGCCAGAACCGACAGCGCGATCGCATGGCTGAGCGTCGCGGCGGCGTCGGCGTCGGATAGCGCGTCGACATCTCGGGAAAGCTGCGCGAAATCGTTTCTGTCCAGTGATTTGGGCGGTATTTTCAAGAAATAGGACGAGCCGAGAAAGCGTTCCAGCACATCGGCATCGGGGGCACCGGCCGCCGCCAGCGCGCCGCCGCGGTCACAGTCCTGCCCCAGCCGCTGCTGCATCAGATCATCCAGCGGCGCATTGGCGGGCCCCGTGTCGAAGGCGAGAAGCGCGCGCGCGTCTTCGGGCCGTTCGACGGTCGGGTCCACCCAGGTCAGGTTGCCGACACCGCCCAGGTTGAGGAAGGCCAGCGGCCGCCGCGCTCCGATATGGCGCGCACAGGCGTGGTGATAGAAGGGCGCGAGCGGCGCGCCCTGCCCGCCCAGCTGCACGTCGGCGCTGCGGAAATCCCAGACCACCGGCACGCCCAGCAGCTCGGCCAGCAGCTGCCCGTCGCCCGCCTGATGGGTGCCGCGCCCCCGCGGGTCATGCGCCAGCGTCTGGCCGTGAAACCCGATGACCTCGGCGCCGGAAAACCGGCCCAGCAGGCGGGTGTGCTCGGTCTCCACCACTTCGGCGGCGGCGGCGACATCGGGGCCGTCGGGCCATTGCCCCAGGGCGCGCGCCACGGTGGCCCGGTCGGCGGGGCTGCGCGGCAGGTAATCGCTGTCGCCGAAGGCTGCGATGGTGACGCCGTCGGTGCGGATCATCGCCGCATCGACCCCGTCGAGCGACGTGCCCGACATCGCGCCCAACGCCCAGATTTCTGCGGATTTCAACATGGCCTTCCCCTCGGACGAACGCGCCGATATACCTCGCGCACCTTAGCAGAATGGACGTATTCCCGATGACCTACCACCCGAAATCCGATTTCATGCGCGTGATGATCGAGCGCGGCTTTCTGGCCGATTGCACCGATTATCAGGGGCTGGACGAGGCTTTGGCGAAAGGTGCGGTGCCGGGGTATATCGGCTTCGACGCCACGGCGAAATCGCTGCACGTGGGCTCCCTGATCCAGATCATGATGCTGCGCTGGCTGCAAAAGACCGGCCACAAGCCGATCGTGCTGATGGGCGGCGGCACCACCAAGGTGGGCGACCCCAGCTTTCGCGCCGATGAGCGCCCGCTGCTGACCTCCGATCAGATCGCGGCCAACATCGAAGGCATCCGGCAGGTATTCACCGCCTATGTCACCTTTGGCGACGGTCCGGGCGACGCGATGATGGTCGACAACGCCGAATGGCTGGACGGGTTGAACTATCTCGATTTCCTGCGCGACATCGGGCGGCATTTCTCGGTCAACCGGATGCTGTCGTTCGAATCGGTGAAATCCCGGCTGGACCGCGAACAATCGCTGTCGTTCCTCGAATTCAACTACATGATCCTGCAAGCCTATGATTTCCTCGAGCTCAACCGCCGCTACGGCTGTGTGTTGCAGATGGGCGGGTCGGATCAATGGGGCAA